>CAMVNL010000380.1 GCA_947168785.1 uncultured Clostridia bacterium
ATGAACGCGGACCCGGACCGGATCAAGCAGGTGTTCGTCAATATCCTGGATAACGCCATCAAATATACGCCGGAGGGCGGCCATATCGCCGTGACGGCGGAGCTGTCGCCGAAAACCCTCGGCATCTGCTTTGCCGATAACGGCTGCGGCATCGCGGAAGAGGATCTTCCGCACGTGAAAGAGAAATTCTATAAAGCCAACATTTCGGTCAAAGGGTCCGGCATCGGACTGGCCGTATGCGAGGAGATCATCAATCTCCATAAAGGCAGCATTCAGATCGAAAGTAAGCTCGGCGAAGGGACGCAGGTCACGGTGACGCTGCCCCTGCGGGCCGAGAGAAAGGACAGTTAAATGTCAGATAAACAGACAAAAAGCCGCCCCTCCATCGGCGGGCAGGCATTGATCGAAGGGGTCATGATGAACGGCCCCGAGGGCGTGGTGCTCTCGGTGAGAAACGAAAAAGGCGGTCAACTTTGTGGAATCCATGGTCGTCGGCTACAAGAGCCTGATGCGCTCGGCGGAGCTCTCCGGCCAGCTGGAAGCGGAGGAATCCACCGAAAACATGGGCAAGGTGGACCGCTGGCTCAACGACCACATGGGGCCCAAGATGTTCGCCGTCATCAGCACCGTCGCTTCGGTCCTGGCCGTCGCGCTGGCCTTCGGCCTGTTCATGTTCCTGCCGGCGTGGCTGGTGGATCTGGTGGACGGCAAGCTGCTGCACGACGCGTTGAAGGATTTTCACCCCTTCTTCGAGGGCATCATCCGTCTGGTCATTATGGTCCTCTATATGTTCGCCATCTCCCGCATGAAGGATATCAAACGGGTGTTCATGTACCACGGGGCGGAGCACAAGTCCATCTGCTGCTTTGAAAAGGGCCTGCCCCTGACCGTGAAAAACGTGAAGGGCTGCCGTCGGTTCCATCCCCGCTGCGGCACCAGCTTCATCTTCGTGGTCATCATTATCAGTATTCTGGTCTCTTCCATCGTCGTGCTGATCGTTCCGGCGCTCAACGATACCGCCAACCGCCTGTGGTGGATGGTCTGCAAAATCTTCGTGGTGCTGCCCGTGGTGACGGCCATCAGCTATGAATTTATCCGCTACGCGGGCAAGCACGACAACATCTTTACCAAGATCCTTTCCGCGCCGGGCCTGTGGATGCAGCGCATCACCACCGCCGAGCCCACCGACGACATGATGGAAGTGGCCATCGCCTCCATCCTCGCGGTGCTGCCGGAGGACCTCAAGGCGGAGGCGCAGCCGAAAGAGGCCGGCGAATGACGGAGCGCACGCTCCGGGAGCTGGCCCGCGAAGGAAGTTTGTTCCTGACGGAACGGGGCGTTGCGGACGCGGCCTTTGACGCCCGTCAGCTGCTGGCGCACCTGCTCTCGCTGGACGGAACGGCTTTTCTGCTGAACGGAGACTGCCCCGTGAGCGGAGAAGACGCGGCTGCGTATTCCGCTTTGTTGGAGCGCCGTGCGGCAGGGGAGCCCCTGCAATATCTGCTCGGCGAATGGGATTTCTGCGGCGGGACCTTTTTTGTCGGCCCCGGGGTCTTGATCCCCCGGCCGGAAACGGAACAGCTGGCGGAAACCTGTATTGAGGCGGCCCGTGCCCGCGGCCTGAAAACGGTGTATGACCTGTGCGCCGGTACCGGCTGCATCGGTCTGACAGTCGCCAAAGCCTGCCCGCAGGCGACGGTTTATCTCCTTGAATTGTACGACGGCGCTTATGCCTATCTGGAAAAGAACGCGGCGGCCTTCGGGCTGCCGAACGTCCGGCTAGTCCGGGCGGACGTGCTGCAGGGCGCGCCGGAGGGGCTGCCTGCGCCGGAACTGATCGTTTCCAACCCGCCCTACATCCGGGGGGATGAGATCGCCGGTTTGCAGAAGGAGGTGGGCTTTGAGCCTGCCACAGCGCTGGACGGCGGGACGGACGGCTTCATCTTCTACCGCGCCATCGCAGAGCACTGGCTGCCCCTGCTGTCAAAGGGCGGTTTCGCCGCGGTGGAATGCGGCGAGGACCAGCCGGAGACAGTAGCCCGTCTCTTCGGCCAATATCTTGATTGCGCCGTGGTCAATGACCTGTACGGCGTTCCCCGGTTTGTGACCGGGACAAAAGTGTAACCATATCGGAGGTAGCTATGCTTTCCTATTTATTCGGCGTCATCTCGGGCGAATATGAGATCAAAGACGTGATTTTGCAGCTGTGCGTGCTGGCCTTTGTGTGGGCCTGCTGTCTGCCGGTGCATGAGAGCGCCCACGCGTGGATGGCCAACAAGCTGGGGGACGCCACCGGGCGGCTCAGCGGACGCATCACCCTCAACCCCATGGCGCATCTGTCGCTGCCGGGCACGCTGATGATGATCGTTTTCGGCTTCGGCTACGCAAGGCCGGTGCCGGTCAATATCCGCAATTTCCCCGTCAGAAAGCGCAAGCAGTATTTCGCGCTGACGGCGGCGGCAGGTCCCCTTTCCAACCTGCTGCTGGCGGTGATCTTTACGCTTTTTGCCAATATCTCCTATTTTGCCCTGATGAAAAGCGGTGCGGAGAACACCGCGCTGGTGGCGGCCTATCAGTTCTTCGGGGGCGTGGCCTACGTCAACGTGGCGCTGGCCATCTTCAACCTGATCCCTTTTCCGCCGCTGGACGGCTCCCGGCTGATCTCCATGTTCCTGCCGGATGAGCTTTATTACAAGCTGCTCTCCTATGAGCGCTACACCATGTATATCCTCTTCGGCCTGATTTTTCTGTTCAACCGCATCGGCATTTCCCCCATCGGCATCCTGACGCGGCTGGTCTACGGCGGCATCGACAAGCTGATCGGCCTTCCCTTTGAACTGCTGCTGCGCTGACAAAGATGATATGATGAGCGAACCCATTCAATATAAGATCAAGGACTTCGAGGGTCCCATGGACCTGCTGCTGTTCCTGATCAGCAAACACAAACTGAATATTTACGATATC
>CAMVNL010000381.1 GCA_947168785.1 uncultured Clostridia bacterium
TTTTGCACTTGATTTACCCATTTACCTTGTGGTATAATGGGTAAAAAAGATAAAGGAAGCTTTCGCATGATATCAACAAAAGGACGTTACGCGCTGCGCGTGATGATCGACCTGGCGGAGCACGACAACGGCAGCTATATCCCGTTGAAAGAGATCGCGGAACGTCAGGAGATCTCGAAAAAATACCTTGAAATTATCGTGAAGGATCTGGTGCAGGGGAAGCTGATCAAGGGCTCCAGCGGCCGGGGCGGCGGCTATAAGCTCTGCCGAAAGCCGGAGGAATATCCTGTGGGCGAGATCATTGAACTGATGGAGGGAAGCCTCGCCTCCGTCGCCTGTCTGGCCGGTAACGCCGATGCCTGCCCCCGGGCGTCCACCTGCCGCACGCTGCCCCTGTGGAGCGAGTACGACAAGGTGGTGCACGACTTTTTCTATCAGAAAAAACTGTCGGATCTGTAATTTTCGCAATGATACCCGTCTCGTCGGTCGTCCCGCCGCCGGAAAAATATAAATCAGACGGTCTCCCGGTTCCGCTGTCGGGAGATCGTCTTTTCTCTTTGAACGGGGACTCAAAAGGGATCCGTCTGCCGCCGAAACGGCGTTAACCCTCGTTTTGCGAAAGATGTTTTACCGGTTCCTTTATCTGATATCGCAGCTTTCCGTTTTCGGAATGGAAGATCACGCTTCCGCCCTCCGACAGGCTGCCGGAGATGATGGCGTGAGCGATGGGGTCCTCCGCCTCGGTGACGATCAGCCGTTTCAGATACCGCGCGCCGTAGGCCGCGTCGTAGCCGTTTTCCGCGAACCAGTCCACGGCGCCGTCCTCAAAAACAACGGTGATTCCCATGCCCGCCAGCCGCAGGCGGATCTCCTCCAGAAAACGTCCGGCAATCGCGCGGATGCTCTCTTTTGACAGGGGGCGGAAGATCACCGTCTCATCCACACGGTTGAGGAACTCCGGCCGGAACAGCTTTTTCAGCGCCGCCGTAACGGCGGTCCTCACGGCGGCGTCGCCCGGCGTCCTGTCCGCGGCAAAGCCCATTCCCGTGGCGGACATAAGTTCCGCCCCCACGTTTGACGTCATGATCAGAATGCAGTTGCGGCAGTCCGCAACGCGCCCCTGGGCGGAGGTCAGCAGCCCTTCGTCCAATATCTGCAATAGGGCGTTGAACACCTCCGGGTGGGCCTTTTCGATTTCGTCGAACAGGATCACGCAGTAGGGCTTTCTTCTGATCTGCTCCGTCAGCTGGCCGCCCTCCTCAAAGCCCACGTAGCCGGGCGGGGAACCCACCAGCCGCGAGACGGTGTGTTTTTCGGCAAATTCAGACATGTCCAGCCGGATCAGCGCGTCCGAACTGCCGAAAAAGGTGCGGGCCAGCTCTTTGGCCAGGGCGGTTTTGCCCACGCCGGTGGGGCCGCAGAAGAGAAAGGAACCGATGGGGCGCAGGGGATCCTTGACGCCGCTGCGGCCACGCTGCACGGCGGCGGCCACGCGGTGGACCGCCTCATCCTGCCCGATCACGGTCTGTTTCAGCGTTTCCTCCAGCGACAGCAGACGGCTCCGTTCGGTGGCCGTCAGGCTTTCCGCGGGGATTCTCGTCCATTCGCTGACCCGGGCGATATCCTCGCTCTCTACGTTCACCGGCGCGCCGCCCGCTTCCATCCATCGGGCTTTTCCTGCGGCAAAGGCTCGGTTGGCTTCTTTCTCCCTGTCCCGGATCTCCACCGCCTTTTCAAATGCCTGGGCGTTCACCGCGTCGGCCTTTTCCTGATTGAGGCGCCGGCAGTCCTCCTCCAGCGCTTTCAATTCCGGGGGGTAGCGGTCCTTGCGCAGGTTGACCCCGGCGGCCGCTTCGTCCATCAGGTCGATGGCCTTGTCGGGCAGGAACCGGTCGGTGATATAACGGACGGAGAGGGCGACGGCGGCCTGCAGCGCCCCGTCCGTGATGGTCACGCCGTGGTGCGCTTCATAGCGCGGGCGCAGCTCTTTGAGGATTGCCAGCGTCTCCTCCTGCGTCGGCTCGTTGACCGTCACCGTCTGAAACCGCCGTTCCAGCGCGGAATCTTTTTCGATGTTCCTGCGGTATTCCTCCATGGTGGTGGCGCCGATCAGCTTGATGCCGCCCCGCGCCAGCACCGGCTTTAAGATGTTGGCTGCGTCCACCGCCCCTTCCGCGCTGCCGGTGCCGATCAGGTTATGGATCTCGTCGATAAACAGGATGATGTTCCCGGCGGCGGTGGCCTCGTTGACGGCGCTGCGGATGCGCTCTTCAAAGTCCCCCCGGTATTTGGCGCCCGCCACCATGCCGGTCAGCTCCAGCGACCGGATATCCGCGTCCCGCAGCCGTTCCGGCACGTCGCCGGAGGCGATCTTCAGCGCCAGCCCCTCCACCACCGCCGTCTTGCCCACGCCCGGCTCGCCGATCAGGCAGGGGTTATTCTTCGTCCGTCGGCAGAGGATGCGGATGACCCGCTCGATCTCGTCCTTCCGTCCCGCTACCGGGTCAATCCTGCCGGCCCGGGCCTCCTCCGTCAGGCTGCGGCTGTACTTGGCCAGCGTCGGGAATGCGCTTTTTCTGGCGGAGGTTTCCCGCGCTCTTCCCGGGGCGTGCAGCGCAGCGGGCTCCGCCGGAGCCGTGTTCCTGGCGATTTCAGCGCACATATCCGACGGCGTCACGCCCATCTGGGTCAGCAGGCGGTTGCCGAGGCATTTGCTGTCCTTGAGCACTGCCAGCAGCAGATGCTCCGTCCCCGCCGTGTTGCCGCCCGGGCCGGAATAGCTGACGGCGTTTTCAATGATCCGCCGGCAGCGGGGCGTGATGTCCTCCACCGTCAGCTCCGTCGGCACGCCGATGCCCACCGACCCCCTGATCTTATCGTAAAAACCGTTGTACGTCACCCGTCGGGATTGCAGCACGATGCCCGCCACGCTGGTCGGGTCCTTCAGCAGGCCCG
>CAMVNL010000382.1 GCA_947168785.1 uncultured Clostridia bacterium
CGGAGATCTCGTGCGCGTTATTATCCGTTTCCAGCACGGCGACGATACCGGCGGCACGACCGCTGGTGGCGGTGATGTTGCCGCTGTTGGTGTTGTTGGTCAGGGTCATCTTTTTATCCTGACTGTCCGTGCCGAAATAGCCGAGAATGCCGCCGATGGAATCGGTACCCTGAACGCGGCCGGTGTTGGAGCAGCCGACGAAGGAGGAGGGGTCGTCCTCGATCCAGCCCACGATGCCGCCCACGTCCGTGGAGTTGGAAGTCACGTTGCCGGTGTTGGAGCAGTTGGTAGCGTTGACAGCCGGCAGGCAGGAGCCCGCCAAACCGCCGATGCGGGTATTGCGGCCGGTGATGGTCGCCCCGTTGGAGCAGTTGGACATGGTAAGGGTCCTGCCGCTGTTCTCGGCGATTTCGCCTGCCAGCGCGCCCATCCAGCGGTAGCCGGAGATGGAACCGCTGTTGATGTGGACGTTCTCAAAGGTCAGATTGCCGGATTTGTGGTAGCCCACCAGTACCGCGTGACCGGAGTAATCCCCGTTGCTGGTAATGCTCACGTTGGTGAACGTGACGTTCCTGAACGTTGCGTTCTCCGTCTGACGGAACATGGCGACGCGGTGATTCGAGTCGGTCATTTTGAAATTAGAGATCGTATGGTTCTGACCGTCGAAGGTACCACGGAAATATCGCCCGTCGCTATAAGGAAAGACGCTTTTTCCGACGAAATCCTGATTGTTCAGGTTGACATCCGTGTCAAGGTAAACCGTCACGCCGTTGAAGTCGTTGCCGTTATAGATCCGGTTGATAAACCATACCAGCGCACGGGCGGAGTACAGGTGCACCGTGCTGCCGCTGGAAACGTATTCCGTCCCAGGATCGGAGATCGTACCGCTCCACGTGTCGGCGTGGGCGGTCAGCTTCGTGCCGAGCAGGTCGTTTCCGACCACGCCGGAGAGCAGCCCCGCATAGCCGAACGTCAGCACGACGGTCAGCAGAACGGAGAGCCATTTTTTGGTGGTGTGTTTCATGGGGAACCCTCCCTGAAAAAATATAGCTTTTGAATCAATTTATTATATCAGAAAGAGGGGCGTTTGTCTATTGTCATTTTGATGACTATTTATAAAAAAAATGTGAAGAATAATAATTCGTCTTGCTTTTTCCGTCAAAACGGGTTATACTATGCGTAACGCCTGACATAAAGTGCGAACTGATTGAAAGGCACGGCTGATATGACAAAGAGGAACGCTGTGCCCTTTTGCGGGCATGGTGTTTTTTTGTAAAATCCGGATTGGTCGAACAAGCCCGGTAGCGCGGCGCCTCAGTGCCGCTCTTGACAAATGTAACTTTTGAAACGATTTTGGATGGTAATGTCAGTTCTTTTTGACAGACAAAATGCCATTGAATCAAAAATATCAAAAATTGTTTTGCGCCTATAGCGGCACTGAGGTGCCGCGCTACCGCTTAACGGCTCTGCAAACTCCAATCAATCGAAAGGACGATAAACATGGACAACGAAAACAAAGTGGCAGTCATCAGCATCATCGTGGAAAGCGGCAAGGCGGTGGACGAGCTCAACGCCCTACTGCACGGCTACGGCGAGTATATCATCGGCCGCATGGGCATCCCCTATAAGGCAAGGGGCATCAATATCATCAGCATCGCGCTGGACGCGCCCCGGGACACCATCTCCACGCTGGCCGGAAAGCTGGGCAACCTGCCCGGCGTCAGCGTGAAGACCGCCGTGGCCTCCGTATGAACGGGGACGCAGCACGGCTGATCGAACGGCTGGACGGGGGCGAACGGCTGACTGCGGAGGAATTCCGGCGGCTGCTGGAGGGTTCCGACGAAGAGAGCGACGCGCTGCTGCGGGACAAGGCCGTGGCCAGGCGCAAGGCGGTCTACGGAAACGCCGTCTTCATGCGGGGGCTGATTGAGATTTCCTCCTACTGCAAAAACGACTGCCTCTACTGCGGCATCCGGCGGAGCAACCGCAACGCCGACCGCTACCGGCTGAGTGAGGAGCAGATCCTTGCCTGCGCCGACGAGGGGTACGCGCTGGGCTTTCGCACCTTCGTTCTGCAGGGCGGCGAGGACGCGTATTTCACCGACGAACGGCTGGTCCCGCTGCTGCTCGAGCTCAAGCGCCGCCACCCGGATTGCGCCGTGACCCTGTCGCTGGGGGAGCGGGGCAAAGAGAGCTTTCAGCGCCTTTTCGATGCCGGGGCGGACCGCTACCTGCTGCGTCACGAGACGGCGACGAAATACCACTATGAGACGCTGCACCCGCCGGAGATGTCCTTCGAGCGGCGCATGGCGTGTTTGCGGGACCTGCGGGCCATCGGCTACGCGGTGGGCGCGGGCTTCATGGTGGGCAGCCCCGGGCAGACGGAGGAACACCTTGCAAACGACCTGTTCTTTATTCAGGATTTTCAGCCGGAGATGTGCGGCATCGGGCCGTTTATCCCCCACAGGGACACGGTCTTTGCCCATGAGCCGCCCGGGTCGGCGGCGCTGACCTGCCGGCTGCTGTCCGTCATCCGGCTCATCAAGCCCAATATCCTGCTGCCCGCCACCACGGCGCTGGGCACCGTCCACCCGCAGGGGCGGGAGCTGGGGATCATATCGGGCGCCAACGTGGTGATGCCCAACCTCTCCCCCGTGGGCGTACGGAAGCAGTACGCCCTCTACGACAACAAGATCTGCACCGGGGAGGAATCCGCCCAGTGCAAAGACTGCCTGAACGCGAGGATGCGGGCCGTTGGGTATGAGATAGTCATAGACAGAGGCGACCCGGCGGCTTTGCCGCAGCTAAATTCGCCTCCGGCGAGCTAAATTTGCTTCGCAAGCTAAATTCCCTTTGGGAGCTAAATTCGCTTCGCGAGCAATAAAGGTGAATTTAATTTAGCTGCGAGCGCCAGCGATCAATTTAGCTGTCCCGCAGGGATAATTTA
>CAMVNL010000383.1 GCA_947168785.1 uncultured Clostridia bacterium
AGAAGGGCGTCCGCCCCAGCCAAGCGGCGGCGGGACGCGACAGTGATATGGCAGAAGTAATCGGCGTAAGATTCAAAGAGGTCGGCAAGATCTACTACTTCGACCCCAAGGGCGTCAAGCTCAAAAAGGGCCAGAAGGTGATCGTGGAGACCGTCAGAGGCGTGGAGTGCGGCGAGTGCGCCATGGAGAACAAGGAAGTGGCGGACAACGTCATCGTCAAGCCCCTGAAAAGCATTCTGCGCGCCGCCAACGAGGCGGATCTGAGAACCATTGAAACGAACAAGGAGAAGGAGAAACGCGCCTTCCGGATCTGCGAGGAGAAGATCGCCCACTACAAGCTGGATATGAGCCTGGTGGACGTGGAATACACCTTTGACGGCAGCAAGATCCTGTTCTTCTACACCGCGCCCCAGCGGGTGGATTTCCGCGAGCTGGTCAAGTGCCTGGCGGGCATCTTCCGGGTGCGCATCGAGCTGCGCCAGATCGGCGTGCGGGACAAGGCCAAAATGCTGGGGGGCCTGGGCATCTGCGGCAGAGGCTTCTGCTGCAAGGAATTTCTGCGGGATTTCCAGCCCGTCTCCATCAAAATGGCCAAGGAGCAGGGGCTTTCCCTGAACCCGGTGAAGATCAGCGGCACCTGCGGACGGCTGATGTGCTGCCTGAAATTCGAGCAGGAGGCCTATGAGCATCTGCTGCGCACCACCCCGAAGGTGGGCGCCATCGTGGAGACCAAAGAGGGCCGCGGGGTCGTGGCGGAATCCAACCTGCTGACCGGCATGCTGAAGATCCGGCTGGACCGCCATCCGGACGCCGCCCCCACGGTGATGCACCGCAAGGACGTGAAGCTGATAAGGGATTCACAGATCCGGGTGAACAGGGAAGAGATCGAGGCGCTGAAAGAAATTGAAGACGGCTGAGAAAAATTTCAAAAAGATATTGAAATTTTAAAATAATATGTTACAATGATTCTGCTAATACTATCCAAGGAGGATTGAAACATGGCATACAAAATTTCCGATGATTGCATCGCTTGCGGCGCTTGCGCAGCGGAGTGCCCCGTAGAGGCGATCTCCGAAGGCGAAGACAAGTACGTGATCGATGAGGATCTCTGCGTGGAATGCGGCGCTTGTGCTTCCACTTGCCCCGTAGGCGCTCCCTCCAACGACTGATCGTTTACAACACACGAAAGCACCCGCGGGGTTCCTGCGGGTGTTTTTGTTTGGACATTTATCTTTACAAACCGAAAAAATATGTTATACTTAACGTAACGCGTTCAGACGCGAAAGATTCTGCCGGAATGGATGTGATCTGTCATGTCAAAATGGGATGAAGCTTACCTCGGCCTGTGCCGACGGATCCTGACGGAAGGGACCCGCGCCGTCAACCGGACGGGGGTGGATACGATCAAGGTGCCAAGCCACTGCTTCCACTTCGACCTTTCAGAGGAGTTCCCCATCCTCACCACCAAGCAGCTCTTTATCCGGCAGGCCGTGCTGGAGATGCTGTGGATCTATCAGGCCCAGTCCAACGACGTGAGATGGCTGCAGGAGCGCAACGTCCACATCTGGGACGAATGGGAGATCGACGAAGAGGGCTACTGGAACGCCACCCAGCTGCTGCCGGACGACAGCGGAAACCTTGTCAAAACCGAGGTGCATAAGGAATTCGGCAGGGAGTGGGCCCACACCATCGGCACCGCCTACGGCTGGATCGTCAACCGCTTTCAGCTGACCCAGACGCTGATCGACAAATTGAAGAACCACCCGGAGGACCGCCGGATGATCATGTCCCTGTGGCAGAACGACTATCTGGCCACCGCCGTGCTGCCCAGCTGCGTGTGGAGCAGCGAATGGGACGTGACGGAAGGCCGCCTCAACGCGTGGGTACACCAGCGCAGCTGCGACGTGCCTTTGGGGCTGCCCTTCAACGTGACGCAGTACGCAACGCTGCTTTGTATGCTGGCGCAAGTCTGCGGATTGCAGCCCGGCACGCTGGACTGGAGCATCAAGGACGCCCACATCTACGTCAATCAGATCGACCCCATCAAAGAGCAGCTGCGCCGCTTTGACGAGAACGGCTCGCTGCCCGCGCCCAAGCTCTGGCTGAACCCGGCGGTGGACGACTTTTTCAAATTCGACAATTCCAAAGACCTGCCCGACGTGAAGCTGATCGGGTATGAGCACATGGGAAAGCTTTCCTTCCCCATCGCGCAGTAAACAGTGATTCGCGGCCGGTGATTAGTGATCGACAAACAGTGGCTGGCTGCGCATCACAACCATTGTTTGTTTCATTTTTGCCAAAAAGAACAAGAAAGGATCAGTGGACTGTCGAAAGGGAGAACACCTTTTTCCTTCTGCACTAATCACTAACCACTAACCACTAACCACTTAAAATGACACTCTCCATGATCGCCGCCATCGGCAAAAACAACGAACTGGGAAAGAACAACGACCTGATCTGGCATCTGGACGGCGACCTTCCCTTTTTCAAAAAAGTCACCATGGGCAAGCCCGTCATCATGGGCCGCAACACGTTTTTTTCGCTGCCGAAGGCCCTGCCCGGGCGGCAGAATATCGTGCTGACCTTTCCCCCGCTGTTTGAAGCGCCGGGGGTCACCGCCGTGCTGACGCCGGAAGAGGCGCTGGCGCTGGTGAAGGACGCGGAGGAGGCCTTCATCATCGGCGGGGCTTCCGTCTACAAGCTGTTCCTGCCCATGGCCGACCGGCTCTATCTCACCGAGGCGGAGGCCGAGGACGACACGGCGGACGTGTACTTCCCGGACTTTGACAAATCCGAATGGACCCGCACCGTCATCGACGAGGGCGGAACGGACATCCCCTACGTGCACGTGCTGTACGAACGCATCAGGTAAAGGGGGATTTGTCGAGCTATCGCTCGACAAATCCAGTCGCCAGTCGCGAGTCGCCAGTCTCCAGAAGTCCTCCG
>CAMVNL010000384.1 GCA_947168785.1 uncultured Clostridia bacterium
AGAAACTCCTGCATGATGCAGATGACAAGGTACGGATGGAAGCGCCGGAGATCTTCCGCGTCCTGGGCAAGCGCAGACCGGCGTTTGTCGCACCTTATTTGGAGTCGCTGCGGCGTCTGTCCCAAACCGACCCGAACCGTGTGGTACGGATCCATTGCCTGGGGGCCGTCAAAGCGGCGTCGGAGAATTAGTTATATTGATCTGTCGAAGCAAAAAAAGTACAGCGGAGCCAAAAAAGCCCCGCTGTTATTCTGTTCAGTTTTTCGATCATTTTTCCGTGATCGTTCCGTTGATGCCGCCATAGGAGATGCGCTCAAGCATCGTCGCGATTTTTTCCGGCGGCTCGGCCATATCCGAGGCGGCCCATTTTTTGATGAGCGCGATGCTGCCGTTGACGATGAACGCAAAGAGCATTTCCATTTCCCCGTCGTCCAGGCGGACGCCCTCGGACCGCCAGCCGCTTATGATGACCGGCTTTCCTGTGGAAATGACGTTTTCAAAAAAGGCGGCGTCGCCGTTGGCCGAAAGCAGCACCTTGCAGAAATCCTTCTGGCTGTAAACGATCCGGCAGATTTCTTTCAGCATTTGCGAGATCTCCGTCGCGTCGGCATGAAACTGGCATCTCAGGGATTCAATGATCTGGGTGGAAAAATCCGACTCGATTTCCGACAGTACGTCCCGCACGGTATAATAGTGGGAATAAAAGGTGTTCCGGTTGATATTCGCTTTCCGGCAAAGCTCGGTCGGCGTGATCTTGTCCACCGGTTTTTCCTTCATCAGATCCAGCAGGCTTTCTTTCAGAAACATTTTGGTGTAAAGCACCCGGCGATCCGTTTTTTCATAGGTCGGCATAAGCGGTATTCCTCCTGAATACAGGTTTTTGCGGCTCAAAGCCTGTCTGACACAGATTTGCTTGTTTTGTCTTTTACCGAACCGTAAAACCGTTTGAACGTTCGTTAACTAACAGCCAAGCCGGCTGTCTGTTACATGACAGTCGGGATTTTATCGAACTGTCTGTTGAATATCTAACGTGTTTTCCATTATAATAAATTGAGATTATTTCGTCAAGTGCGAAAGCGAAAGAACGGCAGCACTGAACCAAGAACGGGGAGCGGCGACGCTTTCTGAGGCGCTTTTTCGGTTTTGCGGTCGTCAGCGCTGCTCAGAAATCTGCTTTCCGGCGGTTGAAAAACCGTTTTGCCGATTATAATACCATCACAAGCTATTTCAGAGGAAGAGAAAGTCGATGAAATTATCCAATATCCCCACCATCCGGGAGCTGCTGGACGCGGCCCCCGCCAAACATGACGACCGCACCTTCATTAAATTCATCCGCGACGGCGCGATCATCGAAAAACGGTTCAGCGAGGTCCGCAGCGACTCTTTGGCGTTCTGCCGCCGCCTCAGGGATCTGCTGCCCGAAAAAACACACGTTGCCATCATCAGCAAAAGCAGCTATGCGTACATCGTCTGCATGACGGGCGTCATTGTCAGCGGCAACGTGGCGGTGCCCGTGGCGCCGGACGCGGCGGTGGAGGAAATCGCCGCCATCGTCAACGACGCGGACGTGACGACGGTGCTCTACGAGCCGGAATTCGCCGAAAAGCTGGACGCGCTTCTCACGCTGTGCCCCGCGGTGGCCCATACCCTGAACCTGGGCAGCGAGGAGGACTTTGAGACCATCTACCGCGAATACGGGGATAGTTCCCCCTACGCGGCCCTCTCGGACGTCCGCATGGACCCTGCCGCCTGCTCCCTGATCATCTACACCTCCGGCACCACGGGGGATAAAAAGGGCGTGATGCTCTCCAGCGACGCGCTGGTGGGCAACATGATGTTCAAGCCCTATTCGGACATCGTGAACCGCCGGGACGTGATCCTGTCGGTGCTGCCGCTGTATCACATTTTCTGCTTCGTCACCGATTATCTTGGGCCGCTCAAGAACGGCAACGAGCTGTGCCTCAACGGCAACATGCGGGATCTATTCAAGAATCTGCTGGTCTTCAAGCCCAACCAGATGCGCGTGGTGCCCATGCTGGCTTCGGCGCTGCTGGGCCGCATCCGCGCGGTACAGGCCAAGCACCCGGAGCTGTCCCCCAAAGAGGCGGCCGCGCAGGTCACCGGCGGCAATCTCGATATGATGCTCTCCGGCGGCGCGTATCTCGACCCCGCCCTCTGCCGCGCCTTTGACGAGATGGGCATCTTCCTGCGGCAGGGCTACGGCATGAGCGAATCCGGCTGCAAAATCACGGTGCCGGACTTCGACACCGCCATCGACTGCGTGGGCCGTGTCATGAACATCGTGGACGTGCGCATCAAAGACGGCGAGGTGCAGGTGGATACCCCCTGCCGCATGATCGGCTACTATAAGCGCCCCGAAGAGACCGCCGCCATGTTCACCGAGGACGGCTGGCTGAAAACCGGCGACATCGGCTACCTGGGCGAGGGCCGGCAGCTCTTTATCACCGGCCGCCTGAAAAACCTCATCATCCTCTCCAACGGGGAAAACGTCTCGCCGGAGGGGATCGAAAACCGCTTCAAAGCCAATCCTCTTGTCAGCGAGGTGTTGGTCTACGCCGAAAACGACCTGATTGTGGCGGAGGTGTACCCCAACCTTGAAAACGCCGAAAAGGCGGGCGTCACGGACGTTCCCGCCGCGCTGGAGGCGCTGACGGACAAGCTGAACGAAACGGCCTCCACGACCCACACGGTGGCAAAGCTGATCGTGCGGGACACGCCCCTGCCGAAAACCGCCATGGGCAAGATCATCCGCAAACGCGGCGAAATCAAGGAGGACGTGGGATGAGACCGCAGAACGGTGAAACGGTTTACCGCCTGATCCATTCGCAGGAAATGGTGCAGTATATGTGGCGCTATACCCTGCATATGCAGGCGACGCAGATCCCCATGAGCATCGCCTTTGACGAGCCGCTGGATTT
>CAMVNL010000385.1 GCA_947168785.1 uncultured Clostridia bacterium
CACAATGGAGTTCGTTTTTCAATCCGAAAAATGACATTTTCAGGTCCAAAAATGACATCGTGCGTAAAAGAAAAGGTTGTTATTGATATGATATAAGTGAGTCATTATAAGAGGAGCCATACCATGAATTTTTGTGTAATATATAACCCCGTTTCACCGCACTTTTCTCAGGAAATTCTTGATTACCTGATCAAAAAGATGACAGAAAAAGGCCATACGCTGACGCAGGTCCTCAAAAGCGAGTATTCCGGCCACGTTATCAAGCTGATCAAGGAACAGGACCCGGTTTCGGATCTGATCGTGACCATGGGCGGAGACGGCACCGTCAACGAAGCCGTGCGGGCATTCAACGAGATCGAGCAGCACTGCCTTTATACCCATATCGCCACCGGCACCACCAACGATATGGCCAACAACTACAATATGGCGCGTCACGATCCCTATAAGGGCATCGACAAGCTGGTGGAGGAAGGCGCCCCCACCACCATGGATTCCCTGCTGGTCAACGGCGAGCCGGTGTGTTACGTTTCCGCCTTCTGTTACGTGGCTCCCATACCCTTCCTTGTCAGCACGAAGCTGAAAAAACGCCTCGGCCACGCGGCCTACGTGGTGTCAGCGCTTCCCATCATCATGAAACGCCCCGAAAAGGTCAAGATCACCTACACCGCCAACGGAGAGACGAAATCCATCTCCACCTGCCTTGCGCTGATCACCACCTCCAAAGGCATGGGCGGCATCAACCTCTACCGCAATTCCGATCAGAACGACGGCAAGTTCGAGGTATTCTTCCTGAAGGTGCTGACCCCGAAGCTTGTTCCCGAGTTGTTTACAAAATACCTGACGGATAAAATCAATCTGGCCGATTACGTTCAGTATGCCGATACGTTTTCCACCGACTCCCTTGATATCCGTTTTGACGGCGTTCTGCCCAAACACGCGGTGGATAACGACGGCAACAAAGCGGAATTTGAGCTGACCCTGCACGACAACGAACTGCACTACCGGCTCGGCAAAAAGATCAAGGTCTTTATTCCGCTGAAATAAACCTTTCTCTTACATCTTTTTCAAAACGCCCCGGAAACGGTTTTGTCCGTCTCCGGGGTATTTATCATGTTATGTGTTGAATATGCGATCAGTTTGACAGCGCCAGGATTTCATTGAAAGTCGCCGTGCCGGTCACGCCGATTTTTTTAACGGTCACGGCTGAAGCCATGGCGGCCAGCTCCGACGCTTCGGCAAACCCCGCTCCGGCGGCCAGCGCACAGGTAAACGCGGCAAGCGTTGTGTCGCCAGCGCCGCAGATATCAAGGGGACCTGAAAGCGGCAGCGCAGGGGTTTTGATTTTCACGTTTCCGTCGATGATATACGAACCTTTATCCCCAAGCGTACAGAAAACCGCCGCTCTGTTATTTTCAGCCAGCTTTTCTGCCGCGCTTATAAACGCCGCTTCATCCGCGCAGAGGTAACCGTCGTTACCGTAAACAGCCTTCCAACACTCCACTTCGTTCGGCTTGAGAATACAGTTCGTATATTCCGCAATGCGATACCGGCTGTCAACGACCACGGGAAGCCCGCTTTTGGCAAGAGAGACGATCTCTTTCCTGACGGCGTCTGTGACGATGCCGTATCGGAACTGGTCCGCCACACACAAGACGTCGGCTTTTTCGGTAACCTCATGCAGCCGATTGATGACAACCCGTTCCGTTTCGGCGGAAATCGTCGCGTCGTTTTCAAAATCCAGCCGAGGGTCCTCATAGACCGTGGCGGAAATGCCCTTACGAAGCGGCTTGCAATAGGCGTTGGTAAATGGCAAGCCGGAGGGCACCAGCCTGTCCGGGGAAATCCCTATCTTTCGCACTTGTTCTGCCAGCAGATTTCCCCGCCAGTCGTCGCCGTAAAGAGAAACCGCAAGGATCTCCTTCGGCCGCAGCGCAGCAAGATTGGCGGCAACGTTACCGCCCGCGCCGAGAAAAACGCGTTCTTCCACCACCGGCAGCGGAAAATGCGGCGTTTCGCGGGACAGTTCCGAGCGGGTCATATCCGCCTGCCAGTAGATATCCAGACAGAAGTCGCCGATGATGGCGACGGTCTTTTCCCGCAGCGTCGATTCAATTGTCCTGATTGTATCTTTATTCAGCATATCAGAACCCGCGTTTCTTCAATTCATCGTAAAGGGTAGGAATGGTGATCTGATGATCCCCTGTGAAATGCCATCCCTTGCCACCCTGACAGGTGGGCCGGTTGACGATATTTTTCCGGGGACGGTAATAATAATTAGGGTCCTCATACCCGATCTTGCAGCGGTAGTCGCCGAGATCGATCAGATCGAAATTGGCGGTGGTGATATGAAAGGTGGGATATCCAAGATTTCTGGCGATAGACAATGTCTTGAGGAATACCTCAGGCCCGATCACGGAGGAACCGAAGTTGAGGAACACGCCGCCGTCCAGCTGTGAAACGCTGTAGGCCATCTTTTTGAAGTCGATCCCGGAGCACTTGCCGATGGCCTCCATATCGCAGGAGGGATGCTGGTGGATAATATCCGTCCCCAGCGCGATATGATAGGTGGCGGGAATATCCAGCTGATAGGCGTTCCAGAGAATGCAATCCTCCCGGTTTGGAAAGCGTTCCGGGCGCGCGTCGATATATTCTCCCAGCGCTTCGCCGTAGCCGATCCCCTTTTTTGCTCCCATCTGAATGGCCTCGTTCATCCATGCGCCGGTCTGCTCCCACATGCCGAAGGAGCCGTCCTCGATGGCGGTGGGGACGTCCTCCGACGTACCGCCGAGATAAGCCAGCTCAAAATCGTGGATGCTGGTGGCGCCGTTGGCGGCGATATGGGTGATGATCCCCATTTTCATCAGCTCGATGATATAACGTGACCGCCGGTTTTTGACCACGTGAGCGCCCATGCTCCA
>CAMVNL010000386.1 GCA_947168785.1 uncultured Clostridia bacterium
AATTCCCTCGTGGGGCTGGTCAAAGGGGCGCTGCTCTCCGAGGACGCGGTGCAGACCGTGGTGCAGCCGGGAGAAAACAGCGACGCGGTCATGTCGCCCTATAACGTGCCCTTCGTCTCCGGGCTGACGGAGGCGGACGTGGACAGCGTCGAGGCGATCCCGGCGGACGGCGGATATACCGTCACCGTTCACGTGAAGGGCGAAACGAACCCCGCGGCGGAGGGCAGCGCCTGTTCCCGCATTTTTGAGTTCATCACCGTGGACGACGTGGTGAACACCTACGCCCCGAAGGTGGGCGCGGAGGTGGCGCGGGAAAACATTGAGGTGGTCTTTTCCGACTGCTGGGCCAAGGCGACCGTGGACGCCGCCGGGACCGTGACAGCCTATGAAACCTACGTGCAGGGCGCCATGAACCTGAAGAACGCAAAGATCAGGATCATCACGACGGACGTCTCCGTGGTGCTGGCCAGCACCACCACTTACACAGATTTCCGTTTTAGTTGATTTTGCCGCCCCGATTCCCGTTTTTTTTGACAAAACGCCTTGACAATTATCCTTCGATGTTGTAAATTATAAAATGTATTGCATTAACTATGCAGCACCAAAAAAACTGGTATCCATGAAAGGGGTATGCTTCTCTATGAAGAAGACGATTTTAAGGGTTATTTCTCTCATGCTCGTAGCCGGTATGCTGCTGGCATTCTGCTCCTGCACGCAGGAGATCCTGGTCCGCTTCGTTGACAAGGACGGCAACGATCTGGACCTCAGCGGAATCTCCATCGGCGGCGGCGCGGCGGTTCCCGCCAACAACAGCGCCTCCACCGACACCGCGACCACCGCGGCCTCCACCCCCGCAGCCGACAGCAGCGCCACGCCTGACGCCACGGCCGCTCCCGCCGACAACGCCGCCCCCGCCGCCAACAACACTGCGGCTCCCTCCGGCGTTCCCTCCACCAAGGACGAAGTGCTCAACTTCTATAAGAGCGCCGTCGCCAGAGTGAAGGACAACGCGGAAGCCGGTTACAACAAGAAGGAATGGCAGGTCATCGGCAACCTGAACATCACGGGCATCGGCATGGTGGACTCAGCCATCGAGAACGTGGTCGCCGGTTACGCCACCAAGGAAGAGGACGCGGAAGTCCAGGTCAGCGCCAAGGGCTCTGACGACGCCAAGAACCGCTTCCCCGGCTTCACCCTGACCGATTACAGCAAGGTTGCTTCCGCCACCTGCACCGAATCCGGCGGCAACTATAAGATCACCATCGTGATGGAAAACGAAGACACGCCCAAGAAGTCCGGCAACTTCCTCGGCCAGGTCACCAACTCCATCCTCTACTGGGAAGACATTGAGACCGAAGTCAAGACCAACGTCAGCATCGTCAAGGATTTCAGCGACGTGCACGTTGACTATCAGGGCTTCAAGATCGAAGCGGAGATCACCCCCGACGGCAAGTTCGTCTCCATGGACCAGACGGCCCACGTGGATATCCGCATCGGTTCCGCCAAGATCCTGATCGCCACCCTGAAGGACAAGAGCGGCACGATGGACAACTACGCTCAGTACAGAGAGTTCAGCTATTGATTTTTCTGACGTAAAGAACGCCCCCTCGCGGGGCGTTTTTTTGTTTGTTTTTTTGCCGGCCGCCGAAGACGGAGGGTATTTCTGAATTGACAAATACGTCGGATTGTAGTACAATAGATCCATTATGATCCGCCGACGGCGGAGGAGGTAGTTTTATGGTGAAAAAGATCATCACCGTCGTTCTGATCCTGGCGATCCTGGGCGGGGCGTTCTACGCGTCTTACACCCTGAGCACAAAATACTGGGACATCATTGCGCCTTATATCGACGGCGCGGAGCTCCCCGCGGCCACGCAGACGCAGGCCGTGCCCGTCATCGCCACCCCCACGGAGGCCGTTACGGCGGAAACCACGACGCAGGCCCTCATAGCGCCCGTCCCGCTCACCGTGACCACGGTGGATATGCCGGAGGACGATACCTGGCAGCTGATCCTGCTGGACAGGGCCCATAAGATCTCCGACGCCTACGTGCCCGAGCTCGTCTCCGCCGTCGAGGGCAGCGACATCCGTCTGGACAGCCGCGTGGCGCAGGCCTTTCAGGAGATGTTCAACGCCGCCAAGGCGGAGGGGATCGACCTGACGCCCGTCTCCGGCTACGTCAGCACCGAGATCCAGACGTCGCTTTACGACCAGAAGGTGGAAGAGCTGGTCGCGCAGGGTGAAACCCGTGAAAACGCCATGGCAATAGCTTCACAGACGATTCTGCCCGGCGGCTGCAGCGAAGACAATATCGGCATTTCCGTTTCCATCGGCATGCAGGTGGAATCCTTCAGCCAATCCGCCGCCTGCCGCTGGCTGCGTGCCAACGCGGCGAAATACGGTTTCATTGAGCGCTACACGGCGGAGAAAAAGGCCTTTACGCAGGTCAACGCCCGCCCCTGGTACTGGCGCTACGTGGGCCCGGATAACGCGAAGCTGATGACCGAATCCGGCCTCTGCCTGGAGGAATATCTGCAGCGATGAACGATCAGATACGACAATTGCAGCAGATCGTCGACAGCACGGATAACATCGTCTTTTTCGGCGGCGCGGGCGTCAGCACGGAAAGCGGCATCCCCGATTTCCGCTCGGTGGACGGTCTCTACAACCAAAAGTACGACGACCCGCCGGAGACCATTCTCTCCCACAGCTATTTTGAATCGAACACCGGGAAATTCTTCGATTTTTACCGGGACAAGATGCTCTGCCTTGACGCAAAGCCCAACGCCGCCCACCGCAAGCTGGCGGAGCTGGAGCAGGCGGGCAAGCTGACGGCGGTGATCACCCAGAACATCGACGGCCTGCACAAGATGGCCGGCAGCAAGACGGTCTTTGAGCTGCACGGCAGCGTTCACCG
>CAMVNL010000387.1 GCA_947168785.1 uncultured Clostridia bacterium
CCTTTCTCTCCGCCGCGATTTTGCTGGATCTGGAGGTGGAGTGGCTCTGCCCGGGAAATAACAACGATACGGCACGCGATGATAACGCGGCGGAGGCTGCGTGCTACCTTTCCTGTCCTTTGACGGCGCGGCAGGTGGAGGCCGCCATCGACGCCTGCGACGGACTGCCCGCCGCGGTCTATCTCACGTCCCCCGACTATCTCGGCGGTATGACGGACGTGGCCGCCATCGCGCGGGTCTGCCATGACAAAGGCGTACTGCTGCTGGTGGACAACGCCCACGGCGCGTATCTGAAATTTCTGCCGGTCTCCCGTCACCCCATCGACTTAGGCGCTGACCTCTGCGCCGATTCCGCCCATAAGACCCTGCCCGCCCTCACCGGCGGGGCATATCTGCACCTCTCCCCTGCCGCGGAGGCCCGGTTCGGGGACGCCGTCAAGGAGACCATGGCGCTATTCGCCTCCTCCAGCCCCTCTTACCTGATCCTGCGGTCTCTGGACCTCGTCAACCGGTATCTGGAGGACTACCCCGTCCGGTTAGAGGCGTTTCTTGCAAGAACAGACGCGCTGAAACGGCGGCTGACCGACGCGGACTGGTCCCTGCCCTATGACGAGCCCCTGAAATTGACGCTGGCCGTAAAGCCCTATGGCTACACCGGGAACGATATGGCAAAGCGCCTTTATGCGGCCGACTTGATCCCGGAGTTTTACGACCCGGATTTTGTCACCTGTATGCTGACGCCGGAAAATACCGACGAAGAGCTGACCCGGTTGGAAGCGGCTCTCGCCGCAGTCCCAAAGCTGCCCCCGATTGCACAGACGCCGCCGCCCTTCCGGCTGCCCGAACGAATGCTGTCGCCGAGAGAAGCCTTCTTCTCCCCCCGGCAGACCGTTTCCGTTGAAAAAAGCGAAGGCCGGATCTGCGCATCTGCCGCCGTCGCCTGCCCGCCCGCGGTGCCCGTCGCCGTCTCCGGCGAAGTCATCAACCGGGAAGCCGTCCGTCTGATGCAGTATTACGGTTTTCAGACGGTCTCCGTCGTCAGATAAAAGCAGCGAGTGTCCACGCTCAAAAAAACAACCGCCCGTGCGAACCGATCCGGTTCCACAGGCGGTGATTTTCTGTCCGGCGGACCGGACTTTTTTGCAGGAAAATTATTCGGCAGCGGGCGCTTCTTCCACGGCAGCGGCTTCTTCCACGGCAGCGGGCGCTTCTTCCACAGCAGCAGCTTCCTCAACGGCGGGGGCGGCTTCTTCCGCAGCCTTTTCCGCCTCGTTGGCCTTGGCGATCATTTCGTCGATGGACATGGTCAGGGGAGCGTCGTCATACTTCTCCTCTTTGGGAGCGCGCTTTTCCGGAGCGGGCAGCAGGGCGCGCATGGAAAGGCTGATTCTCTTCTTGTCATAGTCGATGTCGATGATCTTGACCCTGACGATATCGCCGATGGAGATCACGTCCTGGGGCTTCTCGATGCGCTCGTTGGCGATCTGGGAAATGTGGATCAGACCTTCCATTCTGGGGAAGATCTCCGCAAACGCGCCGAAGGTGGTGATGCGGACGATCTTGACGTCGATCTCGGAACCGATGGGATAATCTCTCTTGAAGACTTCCCACGGGCTGTCTTCGATCTTCTTGTAGCCGAGAGAGATCTTCTTGTTTTCTCTGTCAAGGGACTTGACGTAAACGTCCACGGTATCGCCCACGTTGACGACCTCGGAGGGATGCTTGATGCGCTTCCAGGAAAGCTCGGTTCTGTGGATCATGCCGTCCACGCCGCCGAGGTCGACGAACGCGCCGTAATCGGTCAGGGACTTGACGACGCCCGTATACTTCTTGCCCTCTTCGATCTCGCTCCAGAATTTCTCCTGAACTTCCTTGCGCAGTCTCTTGTTGGCCTCACGGATGGAGCCGACCGCTCTGCGGCGACGATTGTCGATGTCGATCACGACAAACTTGACGTCCTTGTTGAGCATGTCTTCCAGACGGCCGCCTCTGGGAACGGTGGAAAGAGAAGCGGGAACGAAAATACGGATGCCGTTGGTAACAACAATCAGTCCTTTGCTGAGCACTTCAACAACGGAACCCTCGAGGATGGCGCCATCCTTCTCTGCTTCTACGATGGTATCCCAATACTTCACAGCGTCGTAACGCTTTTTGGAGAGCATGATGGTACCTTCCACATCATTCGTCTTCATGATGATCAGGTTCAGCTCGTCGCCGACCTTGAGTTCCTTCATGGGATCTGCGGCAGGATCAGCGCTGTACTCGTCGATCGGGATGTAGCCTGTCTGCTTTCTTCCGATATCCACCTGAATCTCATTCGGAGCGATATGCATAACAGTACCAACGACACGCTGGTCGTTGCTCATGCTGTTGAGGGATTCCTCAAGAGCTTCTTCAAAGGACATTTCCTCTGTGGTCTCAGCGGGAACAGCCTGTCCAGGGGTGGTTTCCGCCGCGTCGATGTTGACATTGATTTCGGACATGGTTTTTATTACCTCCTTAATTTTACCTTCGGGAGTGGACGCTCCCGCGGTAACTCCGACCGATGCGACGCCAGTAAAATCAATATTTTTTAGTTCTTCTGCGTCCTCGATAAGATACGTCCGGCAGTGACCGCTGCAGATCTTGTACAGCTTGGCGGTGTTGGAGCTGTTGCGCCCGCCGATCACTATCATGATATCATTCTCTGCGGAAAGGCGTTCGGCCTCTTCCTGTCTCAGAGCGGTAGCATTGCATATTGTATCAAATATTTTCAGATTTGTATATAGTTTTTTTGCAATTTTTTCAGATTTTTTAAATTCTTTTGCGTCGAAAGTGGTCTGAGAGACCATGGTAAAGGCGGCGTCCGGCGAAAAACGGTTTTCCCCGGCGATTTGCGCCAGTTCCTCCGCCGAACCGAACACAAAAGAGGGGGTC
>CAMVNL010000388.1 GCA_947168785.1 uncultured Clostridia bacterium
CCTCATACTGCATCTCGTACTCATAGTCGTCTTTATACAGGTTGATCACCACGGCGTTGACGCCGGAGCCGATCAGGTTCTTTTTGATCTGCTCGTTGGTGCCCTTGATGGTGGAGACGATGGTAATGATGGAGGCGATGCCGATGATGATGCCCAGCATGGTCAGGAACGAACGGATCTTGTGCGCCCACACGCTCTGAAAGGATAACCCGATATTTTCAAGCATACGATCGCCTCCCTTTAATACGCTTCATACATGGCGGACATATCCGACAGCGTCGCTTTGGCGCCGTCCTTGACGTCCTTGCCGTAGGGGAACGCGATGTAATCGGCCAGCGTCAGGCCGCTGACGATCTCCACCGTGGAGCCCCAGTAGATTTTGCCGGTCACGATCTCGCGTTTTTCCAGCTTTTCATCCTCATTCATGGCGTAGACGTAGCTATGACCGTTTTCCGTGAGGATAAAGGGCTTTTCCAGATACAACCCGGAGCCGCCGGAAGCCCCCGTGAACGACACGGAGACGTAGTCCCCTTCCTGCAGCGCGGCGGAAGCATCCACCTCCACCGTGACGGGATAATAGGAGACGTTGGGGTTGCCGTTGCCGCCGTACCAGCCGCCGGTGACGGGATACTGTGAAACGGCTGTCACCTTGCCGTCGTAAAAGCCGCCGTCGTTCATCCAGGACTGGATCTCCGCCGTGTCGCCGACGGAGATGTGCTGCAGGTCCAGCTCGCCTACGCTGGCGTCGATATACCATGCGCCGCCGGCGGAAAGCGTCACCACGGGCTTGCCCTCCGAACGGGCTTCATCCTCGCTGCAAACGCTCTTGATCACGCCGTCAAGGGACGCGGTGACGACGCCGGTGCTGATCTCCAGCTCCAGCTTTTTCAGCTTCAGCCGTTCCACCTTCAGCTTCGTCTCCGTGTCGCGGATATCCTGCTGGGTCTCGGACCGCATGCGGGCGATCTCCGCGGCGGTATAGCCGCCCTCCGGGTCGATCTCCGGCAGCTCGGCGAGCTCCTGCGTATCGTTCCCCGCAAAGCTGTCGTCCGGCTGGAAAACGGTAAAGAAATACCCGCCGTCGGGCTTCCTTGTGAAGGTCATGCCCCAGGTGTAGATCAGCTCGCCCTTGGGGTTGTCGTATTCCCGCACCTGAAAGATCACGGTGGTGACGGAGGGCTCATAGACGGGCCCGTTCGCTTCTTCCGTTTCCTCTGCCGCTACGGTGGTTTCCTCCCCGGCGGGGGCGGTCTCCGCCTCTTTCAGGGGAAGGATCTGCGCGATGAACGCGTCGTCGTATTGACAAGTTTCATTCCACAGATAGACGTAGGGCTTCGCCTCGGTGCCGTTGCCGCTGAGGCGTCTGGGCAGCTCCACCGGGTCCAGCTCCTCCGGCGCGGGGGCCGGGGCGGGGGTGGGCGGCACGTAAGGCGTCATGCTGTTGATGCGCCGCAGGGCCGACTGCAGATTGCTCAGGTTCAGCTCCAGCTTCTGCACCTCGATCTTCTGCCGTTCCAGCTCCAGATCGGACAGGGTGGTATCAAAGGCGGCCAGCTTGTCGCCCTTTTTCACGGCGTCACCCTCATGGACGAACACCTCTTTCAGCTGCTGGGTATCGGACAGATAGACGCTTTGCAGGTTTTCCGCCCGCACGTTGCCCTCATACTGGGCGTTATCCATCCACATATCGGTCTGCCCGATCTCGGAGACGGCAAAGACGTTGACCGCCTTGCCGTTATGCCGGACCAGAAAGAACGCGCCGGTTCCGCCGCCCGCCAGCAGCACGGCGGCCAGCACCGCTGCCACGATGCGTTTTGTTTTTTTGGATCTCAAAATGGGTACCTCCGTATCAAAGAAACAATTGTCAGTTTCCTCTTTCGGCGTCAGTTTTTATCAGGGCGTTCACCCTTATCTTCGCTTGCTTCCGGCGTCAGCTCTTATCAGGGCGCTCACCCTCAGAAACATAGTCGCCCTGCCGCCTTGGAGCGGCGGCATTGCTCCTTGTTTCTTCACTCGCTTTCCTCGCTTTTTCCGCCACCGGCGGCGCTTCGGAAAGCTCCCCATCCCGGATATAATAGATCTTCTCCGCGTGGTCGGCGATGCTCTGCTCGTGGGTGATCATGACGATGGTGGCGCCGCCCTTGTGGATGGAAGAAAACAGCTCCATGATCTGCTCGCCGCTGGCGGTATCCAGCGCGCCCGTGGGCTCGTCGGCGAACAGCACCTTGGGACGGCCCGCCATGGCGCGGGCGATGGCCACCCGCTGCTGCTGACCGCCGGAAAGCTGGTTGGGCAGGAAATCCATCCGCTCGCCCAGGCCCAGGCCCTCCAGCAGCTCCTCCGCCCGTTCCAGCCGGTCCTTTTTGGGGACACCCGCGTAGAGCAGCGGCAGCGCCACGTTCTCTTTGGCGGTGAGCTTGGGCAGCAGATAGAAGCTCTGGAACACGAAGCCGATCAGCGAATTGCGGATCTCCGTCAGCCGGTTCTCCCCTGCGGTCGCCACGTTTTCTCCGTTGAGCAGATAGGTGCCGGAGGTGGGCGTGTCAAGGCAGCCCATCAGGTTCATCAGCGTGGTCTTACCGGAGCCGGAGGGCCCCATGATGGCCACGTATTCCCCCTGATCCACCTGCAGGTTGATGTGCTTCAGGATCGGGACGGTCTCCTTCCCCTGCATATAGTCCTTACAGATATCGGTCAGTTCAATCAGCATCGGCAGCGCCTCCCGCTAAGGTATCGTCCGCGTTGCCGCCGTTCATGGCAAAGCCTTCGTCCGCGTCGGCCATATTACTGTCAAAGCCTTCTTCCATGCCCATCATGCCGTCGTCGAAGCCCTCCTCGCCGGACCATTCTTCCACGAAATCGTCCTCTCCCATGGGGATGTAGCCGTCGGTCTTTTCCGCCTTCAT
>CAMVNL010000389.1 GCA_947168785.1 uncultured Clostridia bacterium
TGGACGTGGTCTGCGGCGCCCCCAACGCCAGAGTCGGCATCAAGACGGCCTTTGCCAAGGTGGGCGCGCAGCTGGGCGAGATCGACATCGCGCCCCGCGACCTGGCAGGCTTCACCTCCTACGGCATGTGCTGCAGTGAAAAGGAGCTGGGCATCAGCGAGGACCACGGCGGCATCATGGAGCTGGACGCGGCGCTTGCCAATGGTACGGATCTGAAAGAGATCTTCGCCATTGACGATATCATCTTTGAGGTAGACAACAAGTCCCTGACCAACCGCCCGGACCTGTGGGGCCACTACGGCATCGCCCGGGAATTCGCCGTGCTGGCGAATCGCCCCCTCAAGCCGCTGCCCACCGCGGATCTGTCGCAGTACAATGACCTGCCCCCGGTGGATATCAAGGTGGAGGATCCCCTCTGCTACCGCTACACCGGCATTCAGGTGGAAAACATCACGAAGAACGTGAGCCCCGTCAACATGAAGATCCGCCTCAACTACTGCGGAATGCGCTCCATCAACCTGTTGGCGGACCTGACCAACTACCTGATGCTGGAAATGGGCCAGCCCATGCACGCCTTTGACGCCCGCAAGGTGGAGAATATCCGCGTGAAGCGCTTTGCCGAGCCTTTTAAATTCACAACCCTTGACGGCGTGGAGCGGGACATCGACCCCAACACGCTGATGATCTGCAACGGCGACACGCCCGTGGCCATCGCCGGCATCATGGGCGGCCTCGATTCCGAGAGCGTGGAAGACACCACTCGGCTGACGCTGGAATCCGCAACCTTCGACGCGGCCTCCATCCGCAAGTCCTCCGTGCGGCTCTCCCACCGGACCGACGCTTCCGCGCGGTACGAAAAGAGCCTCGACCCGGAGATGACCGCTACCGCCGCCGCCCGCCTGATCGGCCTGCTGCAGGAGATCGACCCCGGCGTGAAGGTGGTCTCCTCCCTTACAGACGTGTATCCCTTCCACTATCCCGAAAGAGTGCTTCGGTTCGACAAGCACTTCGTGGACCGCTATACCGGCATCGAGATCTCCAACGAGCGCATCGTCGACACGCTGACGGCGCTGGGCTTCGGCGTGACAAACGAGGGCGACGACTTCACCGTGACCGTGCCCAGCTGGCGCGCCACCAAGGACGTGACCATCAAGGCGGACATCATTGAAGAGATCACCCGTATCTACGGCTATGACAACTTCGCCGTCAACACCGCGAAGGCCCCCCTCTATCCCATCCGCCCCGACACGGAAAAGACCGTGGAGGACCGGATCAAGGATATCCTCGTCAAGCACTTCCGCCTGCACGAGGTCCACTCCTACATCTGGGCCAACAACGACGGCTATAAGGAACTTGGCATTGAGGTGGAGGACAACGTGCGGCTGGCCAACGCCTCCAACCCCAACATCGAGGTGCTGCGCCGCTCCATGATCCCCAACCAGCTCTGCCAGGTCAGCGAGAACTCTCAGTTCGACAGCGATTTCGGCGTGTTTGAGATCGGCCGCGTGGTGGAGGGCCTCAACGACAAGGGCCTTTGCGACGAGCATAAAAAGCTGGGCGTCACGCTGTTCAGCAAGACGAAATCCCTTGAAACGCTCTACTATGAGCTGCGGGATATGCTGGCGCTGCTGACGGCGGATATCCTGCATCGGGACGTGACCTTCAAGCCCATGCAGGCGACCCATTCCTACCAGCATCCGAAGAACCTGAACGCCGTGATCTGCGGCGGCGAGACGCTGGGCGAGATCGGCGTGGTCTACCCCACCGTCGCCAGACGCATCGACAAAAAGGCCGCCATCGTCTACGCGGAGATCGACGTGCCCGCCTTCGCCGCGGTGAAGCCCGAAGAGATCGTCTATCACGAAGTCGGCAAGTTCCCGGAGATGACCATCGACCTGAACTTCCTGACCAACTCCTTCCTGCCCATCCGCACCGCCATCGAGCTGCTGCGCTGCCCCATCATCCGCAAGATCGGCGTCATCGACACCTATCAGGATGAAAACGGCAAATCCATCACGGTCCGCATCGTATTCGGCCATGACGAGCGCACGCTGACCGGCGAAGAGGTGAAAGCGGTGACGGATAAGCTGATCGCCGACCTGGCGAAGGCCAATATCCAGCTGAAAATGTGATTATTTCCAAAATAACACTTGTAATTTCAGAATGAAGCGTTTATAATAAAACAATATAGTGATGTTCGTTATATTATTTCCTGGAGGTGTTCCGAAATGAGCGACAAAACCAGACAGTTTGACATCAGCAACCGCAACGATGAAGAGATCAGAAGATCCATTCTCATCATCTACAACGCTCTGAAGGAGAAGGGCTATAACCCGATCAGCCAGATCGTGGGGTATATCCTTTCCGAGGACCCGACTTACATCACAACGCACAACAACGCGAGAAATCTGATGCGTCGCATCGACCGGTTCGAGCTGCTGCAGATCCTGCTGCGCGACTATCTCCGTTCCGGCATGGACTCATAAGAGGAAGGACAAGGCAGAATGGCAAAGAAGGAATTTCTCACCTATAAAGGTTACCCGCTGGTCAGATGCGGCAAGACCATCTATTTCGGCAACAGCTACGACCGGTTCATCATCATGATCCAGGTGGCCACCACCCGGACCGTGGGCGACGTGGAGATCGCCGACCGCGTGCTGGTACAGCTGCTGAACACCGATCCGGATATCCGTCCGAAGGAGCGGATCGTGAAGAAGAGCGAAAAGAAAGGTCTTTACGCGGCCATGGACATCGCCACCATCTGGTACGAAAGGGCCAACGCGGAAAAGTAAAACGAAAGGGCGCTCCTCTGCAAGGGGGAGCGTTTTTTTGTTGCAAAAACCAAAGGACGCAAAAAAGATTTGCGTCGCAGGGCTTTCTGTGCTACAATTGAAAACAGCAAACCA
>CAMVNL010000390.1 GCA_947168785.1 uncultured Clostridia bacterium
CCCCGAAATGGAGATGATATGACGGACCAGAAAATCGGCGTCGCTGCCGTCAAAGCCGCCGCCGATGGCTACGATTTTGCCCATTTGATGACCTCCTTTATGGGTTGTTCAGCTTCCAGACGGTGTAAAGGATCGAGGTAAAGGGATCGCTTTCTCCGTCCTGTGAAACGTACTTCTGATAATAGACAGTCATAATGCTGCCGTCCGGCAATTCAACGGAAGAGGGATAACCAAGATCGCCGTCTTGTGCGCTGCCGTCCAGCACGTATTCGTCCTCCCACGTTTTTCCTCCGTCATAGCTGACGACGGCCCGTTCCCCGTAGGGCGTTTCACGTCTGCCGAACGTACAGATCAGCGCGCCGGAGGAGTGGCGAAGCAGATGGGGCGGGGAACCGCTGACGCCGGTAGGCTGCCAAGGGCTCCAGGTCCGCCCGCTGTCTTTTGACGTAGAGGAAAACATGGTAAAGCTCTTGTAATCGCCGTGACGTTCCGCCCGGATCATGCCGAAGAGCGTTCCGTCCGGCAGCTCGCAGACGTAAGGTTCGTGAAACAGGTTCCAGGGGAGGTCTGCCGGTTTCTCGCATACGCCGAGCCTGTCCCATGTAACGCCCTGATCGTCGCTTTCATAGGCGGCTATCACGTCCGGTTCCTCTTGCCAGCCGGAATACATCTCCTTGCCGAGATACAGCAGCTTGCCGCTTTTCAGCCGCACCGGGCCGTGGGGTGTGGAGACCGGCACACGGATGGGGCCTGTCCATGTGATCCCGCCGTCTTCCGACCGTTTCAGGAAGGAACCTCCCGAGGCGTATTCCTGCGGAAGCTCCCGGAAATGCTCCAGCATGGCTTTGCCCACAGGGCCGGCGTCCCGCGCGATCCAGTCGTGATATTCGCCGGTGTAAACAGTCGCCGGGTGTGAGAACCACGTCAGCAGCAGCTTGTCGTCGTCCAAGCAAAGGATCCCCGCGTCCCGGTCGTCCAGGAAATCGTCGTTGACGACGGTGGGAGGGGACCAGGTACGCCCTTCGTCACGGCTGGTATAAAGCACGTTTTTGCCGAAGGGGCATACGTGCGCCATGCGAAAGGAGGACGACGCGACGTAGAGGACGCCGTCGGAGGATCTCGCTATCGTGGGCCAGCCCTGATAGGGGAAGAAGGATTGGGGCATGCGGCTGACGATTCCCCGCCGCAGCACGTGACTTTCGCTGTCAAAAAACGCCATTTCTTATGCCTCCTCAGGTTCTTTTTTTCACTATATCAGAAAACAAAGGCCAAAACAATATCCAATTTTGCGAAATGTTTGTATAAAAATGAAATTTCTGTTGCAGTTGCCAAAAAGATGATATATAATAAATTAAATAAATTCAAACATCAGATTGAGGTTGACAGATGTCGCTTGTTGCAATGAAAACTCTGCTGCGCAGAGCGGATGAAAATAACTGCGCTGTCGGCGCGTTCAGCGTGGGCAATATGGAGATGGTCATGGGCGCGGTGAGAGCCGCCGAGGACCTGAACACCCCCATTATTTTGCAGATCGCCGAAAAACGCCTCAAAAATTCTCCCCTGTCGCTGATGGCTCCCATGATGGTCAGCGCGGCGAAGCATGCGAAGGTGGATATCGCCGTCCATCTTGACCACGGCCTGACCATGGAATGCGTCAAGGAGGCCCTGTCCTACGGGTTCACCTCCGTCATGCTGGACGGCTCCCTGCTGTCCTTTGAGGAAAACATCGCCCTGACCAAGGGCGTCGTCGCCGCGGCGGCTGAATACGGCGCCACCGTGGAAGCGGAGCTGGGCGTCGTGGGCGGCAACGAGGGCGACACGGCGGAGCACAAGATCACCTGTACCGACCCCGCCATGGCGAAGACTTTCTGCGAAGAGACCGGCATCGACGCGCTGGCGGTGGCCATCGGCAACGCCCACGGCAATTATCCCGTCTCCCCGGAGCTGCGCTTCGACGTGCTGGAGGAAATCGACAAAACCGTCGATATCCCGCTGGTGCTGCACGGCGGCACGGGCATTTCGGACGAGCAGTTCCGCCGGGCGATCAGCCTCGGCATCCGAAAGATCAACATCGCCACGGCCAGCTTTGACCATCTGGCGAAAAATGCAAAAGCATATTGCGACGCCAACGCAACGCCTGATTATTTCGCGTTGTCGGAACAGATGGTACAGGGGGTCTATGAAAACGTAAAACGGCACATTCAGGTTTTCAACAACCGTTAACGTTGGCGTAACACGGCGCATTGCGCCGTCTGACGCTACTCCATGACGATACCCTTTCCCTTTATAGATTTCTTTTTCCACCAATTAGACTCAAAGAAACATTTTTATATGCATTGTTCCTGTTTCCGGTCCCGGCGGACGGCGCAATGCGCCGTGATACGTGATCGTTGCCAATTAACGGCGCAATGCGCCGTGCTACCCGATAGTTACATATTAACGGCGCAGGGGCGCCGTGCTGCAGAAAAAAAAATATTTTTCGGAGGTACCTATGCAATATATCAATTTTGACAAAAGCAAAAAATTCGACCTGATCCTTGTTGGCCGCGTGGCGGTGGACTTTAACCCCGTGGACTACTACTGCCCGCTGAACGAATCCACCACCTTCAAGCGTTATCTCGGCGGTTCCCCCGCCAATATCGCCGTTGGCCTTGCGCGCCTGGGCAAAAAGTGCGGCTTCTGCGCCAGAGTTTCCGACGACCAGTTCGGCACCTTCGTGACGGACTTCTTCGACAAAGAGGGCATCGACACGTCCCACATCGTCCGCTGCAAAAACGGCGAGAAGATCGGCCTGACCTTCACCGAGATCAAAAGCGAGACGGAATCCAGCATCGTCATGTACCGGAATGAGGCCGCCGACCCGAAGCGGGCATGCGCCGAGCTCGACCAGGACGACATCCAGCCG
>CAMVNL010000391.1 GCA_947168785.1 uncultured Clostridia bacterium
CACCTTGCCAAGGTGGAGGTAGCGAGTTCGAGCCTCGTCATCCGCTCCATTTTTTATAATGGGGAGATCTCTTCCCGACATTCGGTGACATAGCCAAGTGGTAAGGCAGAGGTCTGCAAAACCTCGATTCCCCGGTTCAAATCCGGGTGTCACCTCCATCCGGCCCGGTAGTTCAGTTGGTTAGAACGCTAGCCTGTCACGCTAGAGGTCGTCGGTTCGAGCCCGATCCGGGTCGCCAGAAAAGCGCTGTGTTTTGCACGGCGTTTTTTCTTTTTGTTTCTCCGTAATGGTTGCCTCGCCGCTCACGCAATCTCCGGTAGCGCGGCACCTCAGTGCCGCTCAGGACGCAAACAACTATTTTGCAACCCGGCAATAAATCATTGTCAGGAAAAACGGTTCAGTGGATTTATCAGGTTGCTGAATGGTACTTTGGCAAACAGCGGCACTGAGGTGCCGCGCTGCCTGTATTTTCCTCGTATAAAACAATCAAAGATATAGACGACGCGCCGACGATGGACGCGCCGTCTTTTGGTGTCGTTATATGTCAGATTGGTCATGTATCAGTCTGATTTCTCTTTGACGTTCTGCTCCGCATAAAACGCTTCCAGCTTCGCTTGCAGCCCGTCGTATACGCTCTGCGGGATCTCCGGGTTCCCTTTGGAATAGGAGGGCAGCAGCATGTCGCCGGCAAGGTCCGGGTCGGTGCAGCGGGTATCGTTTCGCCACTGATCCCGCACCTGTTTGTCCCGCAGGTCCGGGATCGCCTGCGGCCTGTTGCCGTCCAGCACGGAAAAGTAAGCGAACATACCCGGCAGGAACATGTCGCAGGCCTCGTAAAAGTCGATGGTATCCGCCTCCGTGTCGCCCTGCAGCGCCCGGCAGACGTTATACATCATGTAAAAATCTGCGCCGCCGTGGGAATAGCCCTTTGCGAGCTCCGTCAGCTCGTCCGTCACGTCGGTATCGTTGAAAAGGCCGTCCTCGCTGCCCTCTGCCAGATCGGCCTTCATATAAAGCTTGCCGGAGCCCTCTCCCCCGAGGATGTTTCGTTCGCTTTCCACCTTGCCCCTGTCGCCGAGGCAGGAATACCACAGAGAGTATTCCGCCGGGCCCACCCCGTGGATGCTTTTCAGCAGCGCGCCGGTTTCAAGGGTGATGATCTCCATGCCGAAGGGGGCCCCTTTGGCGCCCATGCGCCGCATTTTTTCCGTGTAGGGCGCTTCAAAGCCGGTGACGGAGACGGGCCGCAGGCCGGAAATATGGATCAGCGGGCCGATGGAGTGGGTGCAGTAATAAAAGGCGGACATGGTGTTGCGCCAATGGTTGGGGTCGGAATGGCTGTGGCGGTACCAGTCCTTTTCCAGGTCGTGCATATATTCCCCCTCGCCGTAGCGGAATTGGCCCATTTCGCCGCTGCGGAAGAGCTTGCGCATCTTTTTCGGCGCCGCCATAAAGCAGCAGTTTTCCCCGTAAAAATAGCGCTTGCGACTTTCGTCCACGGCGTCCGCCAGCTCGCAGGCCTCCTTCATGTTCTGAAAGGGCAGCAGCTCGCTCAGCACGTTTTTACCGGCTTTCAGCGCTTTCACCGCAAAGGGGGCGTGGGCGTTGGCGTAGTTGGCCAGCACCACCAGATCCATTTCATGGGAGAGGAACGCGTCGAAATCCTCATAATAGGCGACGCTGCCGCCGAAGTGGTCCCGCAGCTCCTGAAGGCAGCGGGGATCCCTGTCGCAGACGGCTGCCAGCTCGGCGATATCGCTCTGCTCGCAGAATTGGGAGAGGGTGAAGCCTCGGCCGCCCCCCAGCACGCCGATTTTTACTTTATGATTCCTGTCCATAAGCGTTACCTGATTTCTGCATGATTTCATTGTTTATAATACATGATTTGTCTTGCTCTGTCAAATGTTTTCATCGTGTGGCGATAAGGGAACCGTCCTGCGCGGAAACAGGCGCGGGACGGTCCATTCAACAGATGCCGTTGTCTTTCATGCGGTCATAGGCAATTTCAAGCAGATAATCCGCCACCACGTCCTCCAGATGAACGGGGGAGAGGTCCGAACCCTGTATTCTGTCCAGCAGTCGCTGCGCATCACTCTTACGGCCGGAAATATAGGGGTATTCACGAATCGTATCGTCCGTCGCCGCTGCTGATATGCCGTACATTGTGCTGCCGTCTTTTGTTGCCGTACATAACCGATACTCTGCCATGCAAACATCTCCTGTCCTTCATTTTTGGGTGATACGGTGAAATATTATCACATTATTGATGATATGTCAATAGGAAAGTGAAAAATAATCACTTAACTGTCTTTGTGAAAGAACTTGTTTTCCCGAAGGATCCATGATATAATAATAAATCATTTACGGCGGGAGGCTGTCATGAAAGAGATCGAGCTGAAGGGCTATAAAGTCACCGAGGTGCGCTTTGTCAATAAGGTACAGGGCAATCAAAAGCTGGAGCTGTCCAACAAGTATTCCTATAACGTGGGCTATTCCAAGGTCAACACCTGCAAGGGGGAGTTCCGGGCGGAGGTTGCCGATAAAAACAATCCCGATCAGTTTTCCATCACCGTTGTGCTGGAGGGCTTTTTTGTCACCGCGGCGGATATGGCGAAAGAGGTGCTGCATATCAAGACCTATGACGCGCTGTTCCCCTACGTCAAATCCTTCGTCTCCTCCCTGACGGTCAACGCCGGTGTGCCGCCGGTGATGATCCCTTACGTGGATATCTCCGGGCAGAGCATCTACCGGGTGGAAATGCCCATCAAGCCGAATAATGAGTAAACAGGGCGGTCTGAGCCGCAGGGATCTGATACTGATCTTTCTGCGCTGCGCCGTGGCGCTGGCGCTCTTCGTGGTGGCCATCGTCTATTATGACGAGTTGGCGCATATCGACG
>CAMVNL010000392.1 GCA_947168785.1 uncultured Clostridia bacterium
GATGGACCGGATGAAGCGGATCCGCTCAAACACGTCCGGGCGCTTTGCCGGAAAATAGCAGCCGTTGCCCTCTTTCAGCAGCGTATCGAAGGCCTGATCGAGGCTGTGGACGCAGCCCTTGGCCTGTAAGACCCGGGCCACGTGGGCGCGGTTGAATTCGTCCGCGTCGGTGAGGGCGGCGGTCTCCTCATAGGTGATATCGCAGCCGCGTTCCCGCAGTTTTTCGATCAGCAGCACGTTGCTCTCATGCTTGGCGCGGCGCAGCGCGTCCATCAGACGCTCTACCTCCGGCCAGGAGCGTTCGGGCAGAAACAGCCCGACGATGTGCAGCTCTGTTTTTCCCCAGGCGGTGGTGAACTCGCAGCCGGGCACGGTAATCAGGCCGTGTGCTTTGCCCGCCGCCGTAAACTCCGGCAGGCCCTTCGCGGTGTTGTGGTCCGTCAGGGCCAGCGCGGCGACGCCGTTGGCTTTGGCGGCGATCACCAGCTCCGTGGGCGTGAAAGAGCCGTCGGAACCGGTGGAATGGGTGTGAAGATCGCAGATTTTCATGGGTTAGTCCTTTGCTATGGGGGATTCTGGGGAGGATTAGCAGGCGCCGTATTGTCAAGGTGTAGCACGGAGCCTCAGCTCCGTCTGACCGTCGGTTTCATACGCTGCTGAGGCAGCGTGCTACGGTCCTCTGTCCGTAGGTCCCGCTTCATGAAATGATAGGGGAGATCAGGGGGCTGACCGCCACGGCCAGCGCCACGCCGCCCAGCGTGCTGATGAGGATTTGCTTGGGCGTTTTATAGAGAATGACCACCGCCGCGCCGAACAGGACGGCGTTGACGATCCCGTTAAGGCCGACGTAGACCCAGCCGAGGGAGAAGCTGAAGGAGGCCATGGCCGCCAGCAGCAGCGTGTCGACGACGATGGAGAGATTGCTTCCGCTTTTGCCGTACCAGCACAGGACCGCCAGCAGGGGAGAGGTCAGTGTAATCCCGTACCAGATCAGCATATACCGGTCCGGGTTGAACCCGGCAAAGATGATCGTGTAGGCGTGGTAGGCGGTACACATGCCCAGCAGGAACAAAAATCCGTGAAGCGCCGCCCGCCCGGGGGAACCGCTGAACACGGCGATGGCCATGGTCAGCGCCAGCCACACCGGCAGTTCAGAGAACACGTTCCCCAGATCCAGCTTTTCAATGACAAGGTGCCACCAGATGCGGTCGTCCAGTTCCAGCTCGTCCAGCCATTTGGCGAACACGCCCAGCAGTACGCCCAGCAGCAGGATCAGCAGGGCGTTGCGCAGCATCACGCCGCCGGTCGGTTTTTTCTTCGGTTTCCTGATTTTGTTGAGTTTCGTTTTCATAATAGTATTATTATATTGAATTTGGTGTCCGGTGTCAATATTGGAAATGACGGGCGAGTCCGTCATTTCCGGTCGCCAGTCGTCAGTTGCCGGAAGCCCTCCGGGCAGGCTCTTGGACAAACCGAAAAAGCGGCAGCGCGGCATCTCAGTGCAGCTTTTTTTGCGTAAACAACTACGGTAACACGGCGCCGCATTGCGCCGTCTGTTGTGTTTCTTTCAATCTTTCGTTCATTTTTTATGTCCGGCGACATTTATCTGACAGGTCATAGATAGACGTCTAAAGAACCGCAGTAAAGCGATCCGCCGCAGACGGAAGTTTGTCTGCGGCGGATTCTGTGGTGTTATTTGTGATTCTATTGCGGTGGATCAGCAAATCTTGTTATTTCCAAAGACGCCCGTAAAAAATGCGATGATTTGCCTGAAGAACCTGATCAGAAGCTCCCAGAAAGAGAGTCGTCCGTTCGGCGCGGAATTATCCTGAACTGCGCCCTCCACGGTGACGATCACCGTGTCCGCCGTCTGGGGAAGGCTGTAGCAGCCGTCCGCTTCGGGGGAGAGTTCCACGCCGTTAGCCCTGACGATGATCTCAGGGAACGCAAAACCGGAATAGGTGACCACTTTGAACTTCAGCGGCGTGTTGGAAAGCCACTGAACGGTGGAGGAATTGTAGATCGTGTACGTTTCGCCGTCGCCCAGATCCAGTTCATAGTGCATCCCGGACAGGTTGACAAACTTGACGGTCTTGGTGACCGGTTCCCCCATTTCCGTGATGGTTTTTGTCTCTTCCTCGCCGCAGGCGGAGCAGACACGTCTGGCAAGGCCTTCCTCGTCTTCCGTGGCCGGGACTACGATCTGCCAGTCGCCCCAGCGGTGGCCCTTTGCGGGGTCTGTCTTTGTTTCACGGCTCAGCTCCTTGCCGCAGACGGCGCAACAAATCACTTCCTCATAGCTGCCGTCCGTCGTGCAGCCTGCAGCGACTTCGTTCTCTCTCTCTGCTTCGCCGGGGGTATGGTCGTCTGTTGTTCCGATCACGCCCTGTGCGTCAAGCTGTTCACGGGTCAGCGGGGTCTCGGCGGTTTCCGACAGGAAATACTGTCCGCACTCGCTGCAGGACCAGTAGGCCGCAAAGCCGGTATCCTTGCAGGTGGGAAGCACGGCGTCCGTTTTCGTCAGGACATGTGCACCGTAACCGGTATTTTCACCGGGAACAATGATATTGCCGCAGCTCAGGCAGTAGGTATCGCCGGAGTAGCCTTCCGCCGTGCAGGTGGCGGTCACTGTTCCACGGATCTCCCTTTCGCCCACGTGGTTATTTTCGTCGAAGCCCTCCGTGTAGTTCCGGTTTTCCGTGGCGTCGCAGGCGGCGCACTGGTAAACGTCGTAGCCCTTGGCGATACAGGTGGCGGGTACGGTGGACTGATAGACGGTGAAGCTGTGCGCGCCGGTGGGGTCGATGGGGGTGTTCTCATTCTGCACGGCGTCGCAGTTCTTGCAGGCTTCGTGCTTTTTGCCGGGTTCGCCGCAGGTGGGT
>CAMVNL010000393.1 GCA_947168785.1 uncultured Clostridia bacterium
TGAGGTCGGGATTACAGACCGTAATAGGCTTTGAGTTTCGCCGCGTCTTCGTCGGTGAAGGCTTTATGGAAGACCAGCAGATCGTCCAGCCGGAAGATGTTGGGGAATGCCTCCGTGTTGTTCTTCATGCCCGCGTCGTTGCCCACAAAGAAGGCGGGGGCGGCGTTGTCCGCCAGCAGGGCGGGATCGACCGGCATGGCGCGGGTGAAACCGAAGTCGGTGTAGACCCGCAGCTCGTTTTTCTCCTTGTCTACGGCGGTTATGATATGCACCCAGCCGCTCTCCACTTCCTCCGGCAGGGGGGTAACGAAATTGTCGTGTCCCTCGGGGCAGCCCAGGGACAGAACGGTGTCGTTGTTTTTCAGCACCAGCGTAAAGCCGTTGGCGTTGCGGTTTTTCCACCACCAGTCGCGGTTCCCGCAGACCACACAGTCCTCGTGGATGGAGCGGTCCACGTTCAGCCATACGGCCACGGTGAAGCTGCCCTTGCCGACGTCCGCCATATCGTCGGTGGAGATAAAGCCGGTCATGCCCATCTCCGCGCAGGCGCCGTTGACGCCGTTGGAGTAGAATTTGACGGTGTTGTATTCCTTGAACGCGCATTGGCCCGTGGCGTCTTTCAGGTCGTTGTCAAAGCACAGGGCCAGCGCCAGCTCCTCCTTCGGGAAGAAACGCAGCAGTCCCTTTTCGCCGTTCACGTCCGGCGTCTCCCGGCGGATGGTGTCCCGGGCGATGGGGGTGACGAACCGGTAGGGGCGGTCGTACTCCGGGAAGATATTTTCCGGCACCTGGGAGGAGAATCCCTTCGCGTCGTATGCCGGCACGTCAAGGCCGAGGCCGTAGAGCACCAGCGCGGCGATATCCACGGTGGCGGAGTGGGGGATCTCGGCGTGCAGCACGTTCTGTCCCGCCACGCCGAGGAAGACGAAGCGTTCCTCCTCCGTGTAGCCGCCGTGGCCGTTGCGGATGCCGCCGTGGTCGGCGATGACGATAAACAGCGTGTCGTCAAGGATACCGGCCTGTTCATAGGCGTCCCGGATCTGCCCAATATAGCCGTCGGTGGTCTCGATCTGTTTGATATGGCGTTCGCTGCCGTAGCCGCCGCTGTGGCCCGCGCCGTCCACGTTGTCGAACTGGACGAAAAGGAACTTCGGCTTTTTGGCGATCCGTTCCAGGATCATGGGCGTCAGCAGCTCGTCGTTGTCGGCGGTGGCAAGGTCCACGCCCACGTCGTGCTCCACAATGCCGTGGTTGATGGGCTCCCAGTGGCATACGGACGTCAGGTAGGCGTCGGGGAAGGCCCTGCGCAGGCGGGTAAAGACGGAGGGCAGCGCTTTGTTGGTATATTCGTTCTGGCTGATCCAGCCGTTGGTAAGGCCGTGCACCACGGGCGTTGCGCCCAGCAGCATGGCGCCCCAGTTTTCCGCGCTGATGGTGGGGTCCATGGAGAGGGTGAAATAGGAAGTTGCGCCCTTGGCGAAGATTTTGTCCATGTTGGGGGTTGCGGCCTGGCGGTTGAAGTTGCCCATGCCGTCCACGCCGATCACGGCGCAGTGGTTGTAGATTTTGCGATCCATTGTGATATCCTTTCAAATTGGGGGTGCGAGATGTTTGATCCTATGTGTGAACCTTTCCCATAGCGGTAGCGCGGCTGCCCACAGCCGCACCGGCGTAAGCCGGTTTGTGATGAAAGTTACATTTAGAACGTATGATTTGCTATATATGTTTGGTTGAAAAATTAGTTTATGTCAAAAACCGCCTGCGGCGGGGCGGCTGTGGGCAGCCGCGCTACCGAATGGGCAGGGTTTTGCGTTGGTGGGAACAGTGCAACGGCGCAGGGCGCCGTGCTACAGTTTACCCTTCCGCATTCTCCTCCGCCAGTGACTCCATGCGCTTCGCCCGCTGCTCCGTCAGCTGGGCCTGCAGGTCCTCCAGCCGCTTTTTGTTCAGCGGGTAGAACAGGAACATGACGAAGGTGATAGCGTAGGCGATGAAGGTGACGCGGGAGACCATCTTGAAGATTTTGTCGCCCACCCCGGGGATATAGCCCGTCACCGTGTGCTCCGGGTCATAGCCCGCGTAGCCGTACAGCAGCTTGAGGCCGCCGGAATCCGCCAGCGTCTGGCCCACTTTCCGGGCGAAGGTGTAGACGGCGTAGATGCCGCTCTCGTTCTTCACGCCGGTCTTGCTCTCCTGATAGTCGATCACGTCGGTGACGATGGCCCAGGTGAGGATGGACAGGAAGGAATAGCCCGTGCCGATGCCGAAATTGCATAGAATACACGGCGTGGTGTGGGTGCGGAAGGTCTCGTTTGGGCCGATCAGCATCATGACGAGGGCGGAGACCGTGGACAGCGCCAGCCCCACGGTCGTCAGCTCTTTTTTGCCGAACTTCTTGGCGAGCTTGGGCATAAAGAGGATCAGCAGCACCATGGGCAGGTAGGTGGAGATGGTGATGAGGATGGAAAGGTCCGAATTGCCGAAGTAGTTTTTGGTCAGGTACTGGTTGAAGGAGGTGAACTGCAAAAGTCCGCTGATCATCATGCCCGCGAAGGTGACGGTGAGGAAGGGGCGGCTTCTCAGCAGCGTGCCGTAGGTCAGCTTCAGGTCCAGCTTTTTCTTTTCGTGGGAGTACTGCACCCGCTCTTTGGTGGTATAGAAGCAGGCCAGATAGGAAGCCAGCGCAAAGGCGGCCAGCAGCACCGCGGCGATGAAGGTCTTTTTCGGGTTCAGCGCCACGCCGTCGTCGTAGATCAGCTTCTGGGCCACCAGCGTCACCGCCGCGCCGCCCACGCCCGCGCCGATGGAACGGAAGGTGGACAGCAGCGTGCGGCCGTCCGGGTCGTCTGTGATGGCGGAGGCCAGGGAGCCGTAGGGGATG
>CAMVNL010000394.1 GCA_947168785.1 uncultured Clostridia bacterium
GCCAATCTCGGCGGCGTGTTCGCCATCTATGAGCTGCTGCCCGCGTTCATCTGCGGCCTTATCGCCATGGTTGTCGTCAGCCTGCTGACCAAAGCGCCGGAAGACGCTGTGACAGCGCAGTTCGATCAGGTGCAGACGAGCCTGAAGGCGTGACGGTTTTCTGAAATAAGTCTCCGCAATCACAGTTTTCAATTGACCTTTTCCTTTTCGTGTTGTATGATGAAACTGCAACGAAACGAAGGGAGAAGGTCAATGTCTTATATCAGAGCAAGAGAAGAAGAGCGCACCTGCGTGCAGGAATCCGCGCCGCTGCTGCCGGAGACCGATTTCGGGACGGATTTCGTTTGTGTTTACGGCGTGAGCGACGATATGGAGGAGCGCATCCGAAAATACCGTGACCGGGGCTACGTGGTACACCTGATGACGGGCATCGCGTGGGGGAACTACCCGGATTATTTTGACGGGGACTGGGACGGCAAGGACCATTGGGACGAGACGCAGAAGAGCCGCGACGGGTCCATGACCGGCGGGGATATCCACTCCACCGGGTATATCGTTCCCTCCGTCAACTATACCAATTACCTCACCGAGAAGCTGAAAAAGGCGGTGGACGCGGGCGTGGTCGCCATCCACGTGGAGGAGCCGGAGTTCCTGAACGCAGGCGGTTACAGCGAGGGCTTCAAGCGGGAATATCGGCTCTATTATCACGAGGACTGGGTGCCGCCCCATGAAAGCCCGGACGCCCACTACCGGGCCGCGAAGCTAAAGGCCTATCTCTACCGCCGTGCTATCGAGCGGGTCAGTCAGGACCTGCGGGAGTATGCGCTGGCCAACTACGGCCGGGTGCTGCGCTTCTACGTGCCCACCCACAGCCTGCTGAACTATTCCCAGTGGAAGGTCATGAGCCCGGAGGGGACGCTGACCGACGTGCCGTCGCTGGACGGCTACAAGGCGCAGATCTGGATGGGCACCAGCCGGGAGTCCAACGTCTTCCGGGGTGTTTACAAAGAGCGCACCTTTGAGACCGCCTTTCTGGAATACGGCGTCATGCAGGAGCTGGTGCGGGGCACCGGCCGCGATATGTGGTTCGACAACGACCCCATTGAGGACCGCCCCTGCTACACCTGGGACAGCTATCGGGTCAACTATCGCAAGACGCTGATGGGTTCGCTTCTCCAGCCCCACGTCAACCGGTTCCAGTGCGCCCCGTGGCCCCGCCGCATCTTTACGCCGGACGCGAAATATCCCAAGGGCGATCCCGACGCGGTGCCGATCCCGGAGGATTACCGCACGGAGCTGCTGAATATCTTCCAGTTCCTCGGCACGCTGGGCATCGACGACTTTGAATACGTCAACGATCTGCCGGACGTGGGTGTGTTCCTTTCCGATTCCGCCATGTTCGAGCGCAATTTCTCCGACGACGTGCTGGCCCGCCGGGGCCAGTATCCGCCGGTGGGCAAGGTGGAGATCCTGAACGCCTCCAACTACGAGATCGGGCGGGAAGAAGAGGTGGCCGGCGGCGACCGGCTGTCCTTCTGCGAGTCGCTGGCCTTCCCGCTGTTCTACGGCATTGTGCTGCCGCTGCTCAAGGGCGGCTTGCCGGTGCGCCCGGTCCAGTTGGAAAACGTCGTCCGTTATCCTGGCTATCTGGACAACTACAAGCTGCTGGTGCTGAGCTATGAGTTCATGAAGCCCCAGGGGGCGGACGTGAACATCGCCCTGGCCGGTTACGTGCGGGACGGCGGCGTTCTCGTCTACGTGGGCGACGGTTTCGATCCCTTCCACACCGTCCGCGGCTGGTGGAACACCGGGAAAAACCACTATCCCACGCCGCTGGAGCATCTGCTGACGCTCTTCGGCGTGCCTGAAGATGCGCCGGAGGGGGCCTTCGCCTACGGCAAGGGGAAGTTTGTGCTGCTGCGGCAGAGCCCCGCCGACCTGTGCGTGGAGCCCGCGCTTTCCGACGCCTACAAAAAGACGGTGGGCGACCTGCTGGGGCTGCCGCTGGACAGGAATTTCTTTTTCCTGCGCCGTGGCGACTACCTCATCACCGCCGTCATGGACGAGTGCGAGACCGACGAACCCTATATCCACAAGGGCTTGTTCGTCGATATGCTGGATCCGTCCCTGCCCGTGATCCGGGAAAAGATCGTGCGTCCCAACGAGTACGCGGTGCTGTACGATCTGGAGCGCATCAAAGACGTTCCGGCGGAGATCCTGGGCACGTCCATCCGGCCGGAGGCGTTTTCCGCGGATGAAAGCGGCTTCGTCTTCAAAGGACGCGGGGCCCGGTGCAAAGCGGTCATCCGGCTGAAACTGCCGAAGCGTCCGGAGACGGTCTGCGTAACGCTCACTCCCGCAGAAGGGGAGGACCCGTCAGCCCGTGACGTGCCGGTCGCCTTCGAGTGGGATACGCCCAGCGCCAGCGTGCTGCTGCGCTTCGACAACGACGCCGGTCTGACGGAGATCCGTGGGACTTCCGCAACTGTTTGAACCCCCTAATTTGTTTTATTGACATTTTAACGCAGTGATGCTATAATTTCAGCGTCGGCCGGCAGGGAGTTTTGTGGCTTCCGTTCGGTCGGCGCTGAATATTGGTAGGAGTGATCGGTATGTCTTTACATGAATCCGGCGAAATGTATCTGGAAACGATCCTGATTTTATCGAAAAAACTGGACCACGTGCGGTCCATCGACGTGGTGGAGCACATGGGCTTTTCCAAGCCCTCCGTCAGCCGCGGCATGAAGTTGCTGCGGGAGCAGAAAATGATCGAAATGGACGGCGCGGGATATATCACCCTGACGGGCGACGGCCGCGCGATCGCCGAGAAGATCTACGAGCGACACACGTTTTTATCCGAGTTCATC
>CAMVNL010000395.1 GCA_947168785.1 uncultured Clostridia bacterium
CGCAGAAAAAGGTCGCCGCCACCCTGAAAGCGATCCTGTCCCCGTTAGAGGCGGCGGGCGTACCCTTTGCCGTCACCTTCGGCAATCACGACTGCCAGTGCGGGATTTCCAATGCCCGCCAGGCGGAGATCTACGCCAAAAGCCCTTATTACGTGGGAGGCGATTTCCGGACTGACAACGACCGGGGCACCTACCGGGTGCCGCTGTTCGGCGAAAAGGGCCACGTGTTCGACCTCTATCTGATCGACTCCAACGGGCAGACCAACGCCGCCGGCGGCTACCTCCCCGTGGCGCAGGAGCAACTGGACTGGTTCCGGGCCGAACGCGAAAGGACGGCAAGGGAGGACGGCAGCCCCGTGCCCGCCATCGTATTCCAGCATATCCCGGTGCCGGAATACTACGACGTGCTGCGCCGCGTGCCGAAAGGAACGAAGGGCGCCGTGGAGGCCTTCCGCACCCACAAAAATGAGTTCTACGTGCTGCCGGAGGAAGTGACGGCGGCGGGCGGTTTTATGAAGGAATCCCCCGCCACGCCGGACGACAACGCGGGCGAATTCGATATACTGAAAGAGGACGGTCGCGTACTGGCCCTCTCGGTAGGGCACGACCACTACAATTCCTTCGTCGCAGAGAAGGACGGCATGAAGCTGATGTATACCCAGGGCTGCGGCTTCAACGTCTACGGCCCGGGACGGCAGCGCGGTATGCGTGTGATCACGCTGCGCGAAGACGATCTCACCCGTTTTGAGACCCATACCGTCACCTTTGACGAGCTGACGGGGGACCGGGTCAGCAAGCCCCTGCAGGAGCTTGTGCTGACGCACATCCCCTCCAGCATCGAGCAGGTCAAGAAATGGATCCCACCGGCTGCGGCGGGCGCGGCCCTTGCGGGCGGCCTCGCGGTGAGCGCATACTTCAAAATCCGCAAAAAATAAACCGTAAAAAGGAACCGTCACCATGCTGAAACGGATCAAAATCAGAAGCAACGGCCTGACCTTTTTATACGACCAGAACCAGAGCGCCGGCAGCGTGACCGCGGCGCTCTTTTTCAAATCCGGCGTCATGTACGAGAAGGAACGGGAACTGGGCGTGAGCCGCTTCGTGCAGGAGCTGCTGTTCCGGCAGTATGAAGCAGGCTTCTCCCCTGATATGATAACGGAAGAGACCGCCGGAAGGGACCACGCTGCTTTTCTGTGTACCGCCCCGCCGGAATGCGCGAAAGAAGCCGTCGCCCGCCTGCTGCGGGTCTTTGACGGCGAGCCCTTCGATTCCGCACAGATCGAAGCGATCCGGACGGAACTGACGCGGGAGGTGCAGACCTGGAAGCCCTCGCCGGAGGAGACGGCGGAAGCGCTTTTGTTCGACCTGCCGCAGTACTCTGTTTCCCCTTTCGGGGCGGAACAGACGCTGACCGCGCTGACGGCAGACAAACTCCGCCAATGGAGAGAGCTGTATTTCAGCCCCTTTAACGCCTGCCTTGTCGTCGCCGGGGCCATCGGCAGTGAAGACCTGGCCGCCATCACGGCAATGCTGCGGAGTCTCCCCGCCCCCAAAAGAAAAGCCGCCGTCACAAAGCAGTTGTTCCCGGCGGAACAGTTTTTCCGGACCTCCGCATCGGACCGGCTGATCCCCACCGAGGAAGTGTTTGCATCCGTCTTGCTGCAATTCGAGGTGGACCTGGGGGAGACACAATACGTCTGGGCGGAGCTGCTGCGCCGGCTGTTGACGGAACCGCCCCACGGCGCGGTCCTCACCGCGCTGACGGACAAAAAGCTGACGGATAACGTGGAGGGCGAACTGCGGCTTTACCGGGGCTTTGCGGCCCTGTCCCTCTCCTGCCATACCTTCCACGCCAACGCGGCAGACTGCGCGCTGCTGCTGGCGGAAAGCGCGGCGGATTTCAAAGAGAACGTGCGTGAAGAAACCGTTGCGCCGCTGCTGAAGGAGTACGCCGTCAACCGCCTTTACAGGACCGACGACGTCGCCCATTACGCCTATGACGTGGGGCTGCACAACTTCATTCTTTACACCGATGATCTTCTGCTGCCGGCCAACGTCAGCGCGGAGGACGCCACGGAAGCGCTGCTGACGGCCGCCGACCTGATTTTACTGCCCGACAACGCCGTTTTTACCGTTTATTATAATGAAAAGCGCGGTGCGGACCCTGCCGCCGTCAGGAAAAACCTCGCCGCGGCGCGGATCCGGCTGTTTAAATAAGATTTTTTTGAAAATTTTTCAAAAAAGACTTGCATTTTTATTTTTTTGCGCTACAATATACTTAGCACTCAAAAAGACAGAGTGCTAAAAATCGACAAGGTTTTGTAGAATATATCTCAGGAGGGATTTTTATTATGACGTTGAAACCACTCGGCGACAGAGTCGTACTCAGATTTACGGAAGTGGAAGAGACTTCCAAGGGCGGCATCATTTTGGCCGCCTCCGCGCAGGAAAAGCCCCAGGTGGCGGAGATCCTGGCAGTCGGCCCCGGCGGCGTCGTTGACGGCAAAGAAGTCAAGATGGAAGTCAAGGTCGGCGACAAGGTCATTCTCAGCAAGTATTCCGGCACGGAAGTGAAGCTGGGCAAGGACGAGTACGTGATTGCCAAACAGAGCGACATTCTCGCCGTCGTCGAATAATTCACAATAGTTTTTACGGAGGTTTTTTATTATGGCAAAGCAGTTACTGTATGGTGAAGACGCAAGAAAAGCGCTTCAGGCAGGTATTGATAAACTCAGCAACACCGTCAAGATCACCCTGGGCCCCAAGGGCAGAAACGTGGTGCTTGACAAGAAATACGGCGCGCCCCTCATCACCAACGACGGCGTGACCATCGCCAAGGAGATCGAGCTGG
>CAMVNL010000396.1 GCA_947168785.1 uncultured Clostridia bacterium
TTTTTCATCAGGTCCGTCTCCTCGGCGCGTGTTTCCAGCGCGCGGCAGACGGCCTGCACGTCATGATATTTTTGCCACATGGCCGGGAAGGCAGCCCTCCCGCCGATGGCGTAGTGTATTCGAAGCCAGGCTGTTATCATGGTTTTTCAGTCGCCAGTCGCGAGTCGCCAGTCGCCAGATTGGGGTGGCGGTTCGTCGGCTTGTTATTTCTGTGTTGATTCCGAATTGAATTGAAATGTCTGTATCAATTTCATCAGCATTTTTCTGATTTCCTGGCACAAGGACAAAGCTTTTGCAATTTGGGACTCGGTCAGATACCCCAGCCGGTCACAAATCAATAACTGCGTTTCAATTTCAGAAGCCGATCCTTTTGAAATAGACAGGAATTGCTTGAATTCTTTTTCAGTCTGTCTCCCGTGTCCTTCCGCAATATTGGAAGGAATCGAGATGACTGCCCTTCTCATTTGATCCGTTAAAGCAAAACGCTCTTCCACAGGAAGATCTTTCAGCAGCCGATAAACCTCTTCAACAAGATCCATCGACTTTTGCCAGACAATCAGATCCTTATAGTGGCTCCAACTCATTTTTCTTACCTCAAATTGTATCTATTCAGCATTACCTGTCTAACACCTCGGCATATTTCCGCCTGACGATTCCAGCCTTCACTTTCCCCATGAAATCTGGCGACTCGCGACTGGCGACTGGCGACTGAACTCAGGCGTTCCGCCTGAGTTCCCACATGGAGATCGCCGCGGCAGCGGCGGCATTGAGGGATTCCGCCTTGCCCGCCATGGGAATGGTGACCCGGTCGGTACACAGCGACAGCGTTTCGTCGCTGACGCCGCTGCCCTCGTTGCCGATGACCAGCGCCGCGCCGGAGGTAAGCTGGAGCTTTGTGATATCTTCCGCCGAGGGGTCCGGCACCGTGGCCAGCACCCGGAGGCCTTTTTCCCGGCACGCCCGCAGCCATGCGCCGCCGTCGGCGGTCGCCGTAACGGGAAAGCGCAGCAGCGCCCCCATGGAGGCGCGAAGCGCCTTGGGGGAATAAGGGTCGCAGCCCGCGCCCACGATCAGCCCCGTAAAGCCCAGCGCCTCCGCCGTGCGGGAGACCGCGCCGAGGTTATCCGGGTTCTGTACCCCATCCAGGAACACGTAAAGCCCCCGGGGGTCGATGGAAAGGTCTGCCGTTTTTCTCTGACAAACACAGAAAAAATGCTGGGAATTCGCCGTGTCGGAGAGCTTTTCCGCCGCCTCCTCGCTGAGGAGGAACACGTCGCGGGCAACTCCCCTGACAAGCGCGAACTCCTCCGGGTATTTGTCCGCAGCCTTATCCGTCAGCAGCAGCGTTTCGATGACGACGCCGTTGTCGGCGGCGTCCGCGCAGAGCCTTGCGCCCTCCAGCAGGAACAGGCCCGTCTTTTTCCGCTCACGCCGGTCCAGCAGCGCGGAGGCCGCCTTTACGCGGGGATTGTTTTTTGAAGTCAGCCGTTCCATCTCTATTTAATGACGATATCCATGACGATCTGGCGGAAAATCAGCAGCAGCGCGATCACCATGGTGGGCATCAGCCAATAGTGGGCCGCTTTACGCTGCACCTGCGGCAGGCCGCCGGGACGCAGCCGGGCGAAATTCCGGTTGTTCAGCACGTACCCCACAAACGCCACAACGCCGATGATAATGACGCCGTAGGTCACAGAAAGGGACAGCAGGATGCCCATGTTTTCACCGGCGGAGGCGACGGCGAAGGAATACAGCACAGAGATAAAATTATTGAGGAAGTGCAGCAGGATGTTCATCCACATGGAGCCGGAAACCACGTTGAGATAACCCAGCGCCACGCCCGCCAGAATGGCGAAGGGCACCTGCGTCATATTGCCGTGGACCAGCCCGAAGATCAGGGCGGAGGTGATGATCGCGAACCAGTCGCCGTACCGGCGCAGGGGCTGCATGACAAAGCCTCGGAACACCAGCTCCTCCAGCAGAGCGGGCAGCACCGCCGTGTGAACGACGGTGAGCAGCATCAGCAAGAGGCTGTCAGGCACGTTCGTCTGCTGCTCCAGCGTGTATTCATAGGAGCGGAAGGAGACGCCGAAGGAGGAGGCTGTGGACACGATCATGGAGGAAAGGACGTTGCCGATAAAGCACAGCCCCAGCCCCGCCGGGATCAGCAGCGCCGTCTGCCAGCCGCCCCTCGGTTTATTGAAGGACATGCCGGTCTTCGCCACGCCCACCTTTGAAAGCAGGCCGAACACCAGCGAAAAGGGCAGCGCCAGGCAGAAGATGGAATACATGGTCTCCACCAGCAGCGAAAACAGCTCATCGTTCTGATACCGCTGATAGAGCGCGGGATTTGCCGTCAGAAGCAGGGAAAAGACGTTGGCGAAGAACAGATAGAGCAGCACGCCCGTTCCGGCGGCCATGCCCAGCAGCATGAGGGTACGGCGGGAAGGATCGGCAAAGGCCTCCCGGACCCGCTGCCCAAGCGTTTTTTTCGGCGGGCGGGGCGGGTTGCCGTAGGGATTGCCGTAGGGCGGATAGCCGCCCCCACGATAGGGATAGGGCGGCCGGTTGCCGTTCTGCCCATAGGGATATTGCTGCGCCCCCGGAGTCTGCCCGTAGGGATATTGCTGCTCCCCCGGGGTCTGCCCGTAGGGATATTGTTGGTTCCCCTGGTTCTGTCCGTAGGGGTATTGCCGGTTATCCGGGTTCTGCCCGTAGGGGTATTGTTGGTTCCCCTGGTTCTGTCCGTAGGGGTATTGCCGGTTATCCGGGTTCTGCCCGTAGGGGTATTGTTGGTTCCCCTGGTTCTGTCCGTAGGGGTATTGCCGGTTATCCGGGTTCT
>CAMVNL010000397.1 GCA_947168785.1 uncultured Clostridia bacterium
GGTGTTCACGGAGCCGGACGGCGCGGTGATCGTGGACTATAAGACGGACAATATCAGGGAACTTTCCGTCCTGCGGGAGCGCTACGCGTCGCAGCTGGCGCTCTACGCCGAGGCCTTCACCCGCATCACGGATCTGCCGGTGAAGGAGTGCGTGCTGTACTCCCTGAAGCTGCGCAAAAGCCTGACCCTGTAAAAATAATGAAAAAAAGTGTTGCATTCTGCGTTTCATTGTGATAAAATACCTTTACTATTTAAGCGGGAACGTCTTACGGGGCGTTTCGACTGTTTACTTATGTTGTGGATCATAATGTAAGTGAGGTGAAACGATAATGAAGCAGGGAATCCATCCCAACTATAAGCCCACCGTGGTGAAGTGCGCTTGCGGCGCCACGTTCGAGACCTGTTCCACCAAGGATAACCTTCGCGTGGATATCTGCTCGAACTGCCACCCGGTCGTCACGGGCAAGCAGAAGCTTGTTGATACAGGCGGACGTGTTGACAGATTCAAAAAACGCTACAATATCGAATCCAAGTAATTCGCGGCAATCAGTACGAAAACGGCATTTGAAAAAGTGCCGTTTTTTGTCGTTTTCCCTTATATCTACTCCTACTCCCTATTGCCTGACATATGAACGATTACCTGACCCTCGCGCGCAGCAGCGCGGAAGAATATATCGTCAACCGGTCCCGCTTTATCGGTTACGCGTCGCCCGTTACGACTGCCCAGGAGGCGGTGGATTTCGTCAATGAGATCCGCGCCCGCCACCGGGACGCCACCCATAACGTCTACGCTTACGCCGTGCGCAGCCCGGAATACTCCCGCTATTCCGACGACGGAGAGCCTCAGGGCACCGCCGGCATGCCGGTGCTGGACGTGATCAGAAAGAACGGCCTTACCGACTGCTGCGTGGTGGTCACGCGGTATTTCGGCGGCATTCTGCTGGGGGCGGGGGGCCTCGTGCGGGCTTATTCCCATTCGGCAAGCCTTGCGGTGCAGGCGGCGAAGATCGTAAAAATGAGCCTGTGCGCCGTGCTGCGCGTTGAATGCGACTACGGTTTTTACGGCAAGCTCTCTGCTCTGGTGCCGGAATACGGCGGCACGGTGGAGGCTACGGATTTCGGCGCGGAGGTCGTCATGACCTTCCGGCTGCCCGCCGAACAGGAGGAGCCCTTCCGCAGGGCGCTGACGGAGGCGAGTTTCGGCAAGGTCTCCGCAGAAAAGACGGCGGAACGGTTCGACAGCGTCGTTTTCTGAATTTTTTTGAAATAATAAAAGGATTTTTTAAACTTTTATCGTATATATTAAGTAAAGACGAAAAAAGGGGGCGGTGTTTTGCGGTTCAGCGATGAATTTCTGACAGAACTCCGCTCCCGCGTTGATATTGAGGAGCTGGTGGGGCGATATACGGAGATCCGCCACCGGGGCTCCCGCACGCCGGTGGCGCTGTGCCCCTTCCATACGGAAAAGACCCCCAGCTTCGTGATCTACCGGGAAAACCAGTCCTACTACTGCTTCGGCTGTGGCGCCGGGGGCGACGCCATCACCTTCGTCAAGAACATCGAGCGGCTGGACTACGTGGAGGCTGTCCGCTATCTCTGCGAGCGGGTGGGCATGAATATGCCCATGGACCCGGTGGACGACCAGTACAACAAGCTGCGCCGCCGGTGCTTCGAGGCCAACCGGGAGGCGGCGAAATTCTTTTACAGCCGCCTGATCTCCGAAGAGGGCGCCCCCGCCCGGGAATACCTCAAAAAGCGGCGGCTCACCGACGAGACGGTGAAGCACTTCGGCCTCGGCTACGCGCCGGACCGGTGGGATTCCCTCCTGAAATACCTGCGCTCGAAGGGTTACCGGGACGACGAGCTGGTCTCTTTCGACCTGGCCCGCAAGACCTCCCGCGGCGGCACCATCGACGCCTTCCGCAACCGGCTGATGTTCCCCATCATCGACCTGCGGGGCAACGTCATCGCCTTCGGCGGCCGGGTGCTGGACGATTCCAAACCGAAATACCTCAACACCTCCGACACGGTGGTGTATAAAAAAAGCCAGGGCGTCTACGCCCTGAACTTTGCCAAAAACAACAACGACGGCAAACTGATCCTCTGCGAGGGCTACATGGATGTGATCGCCATGCACCAGGCGGGCTTCACCAACGCCGTTGCGGGCCTCGGCACCGCCTTCACGCAGGAGCAGATCTCGCTGCTTTCCCGCTACTGCACCGAGCTGACGCTGTGCTTCGACTCGGACGAGGCCGGGGTGAAGGCCACCAACCGGGCGCTGAAAATGCTGGAGCACGCCCCCATGAAGCTGCGGGTGATGCACCTGGACGGCGGCAAGGACCCGGATGAGATCATCAAGACCCAGGGCAAGGAGCGCATGGATCAGATCATCGGCTCCGCCATGAACGATACCGAGTTCGCGCTGGACCGCATCCGGAAAAAATACGATACCGCCACCGAGGACGGCAAGCTCAACTTCATGAACGAGGCGGTGGAGGTGCTGGCGGAGATCGGCAACGAAATCGAGCGGGACCTCTATACCTCAAGGCTGGCGTCGGAGACCGGCATCGAAAAACAGGCGCTGGAAGCGCAGATCGCCAAGTCTCGCAAGGCGAGAGGCCGCAGGCAGAAGCAGAGGGAATTCGAGAACGCGCTGGACATGATCCGGGACGGGGGAGAGGTGAAATCCCCCAACCCCCAGAAACGGCAGTACCGAAGGGCAGTCGCCGCGGAGGAGATCCTCCTCGCGTCGCTCCTCAAGCATCCCGATTACCTGCGAAAGCTCCGGGACCAGCTG
>CAMVNL010000398.1 GCA_947168785.1 uncultured Clostridia bacterium
ACGGGGGCGTCGGGCGCGTTGCGTTTGACGCTTTCAATGCCGTTGAGGCAGCCGGCCTTGGCCTTGTAGCCCTCGGAGGTGGCGATGATCTCGCCGTTGCGGGCCTTCAGACGGAAGCGGTATTCACCGGCCTTATCGAGATACACTTCATATTTGGGATGCTTGACGGTCTCAAAGCCTTCCGCTGTCTGGTCCTCGATCTCGCCCACGCAGTTGTTGCGGACGCTCTCGATGCCTTTGAGGCAGGTGGCCTCGGCGGCGTAGACTTCGGAGGTGGCGATCACTTCGCCGTTGCCGGCCTTGAGGTCGAATTTAAAGCCGGTGGCGGTCTGCTTGACTACGAATTTTCCCATGTCTTTCTCATCCTTTCAAGATCGAATCTGTGCGGCGATATGCCTGCAAAAAAAGTATAACACATTCCTGAAAAAATGTCAAATCGAAGGTTTCTTACGGATCATTGCGGTAACCCGCGATGATCCGTGACGAACCACAATATCGGCTGCATACCGTATGAAGAAAATCGCTGATCGGGAATCGCCGTCGAGATGGGCAGGCGCCGGACGGCGCAATGCGCCGTGTTTCGTGAAAAATCGCGGCGCTTTCGGTTATCAGAAGTAGGGAGGATGATAAAAACCGCCCGCGGTCCGTCAGGGATCGCGGGCGGCTGCCGTTGTTGGCCGGTGTGGTTCAGTCGTTGAAATAATCGTCAAAGAAGAAGTAGGAATCAATGTCGTTGGCAATATTGAATTCCAGCGAGCCGGTCTTCTTATCGGTCTTTTCAAAGGTGATTTCGTTGAGGTACGTGTCAACAACGAACTGGATGCTCACCGCGTCGTCGTAATAGGCGGCAATGGGGGCGTTGGTGACTGCGTCAAAGTAATAATGCAGCGTGATGGTGGCGACGGAATCAATCGTGATAGTGGACGCCTCGATGATGGGACCGAAAATCGGGATGTCCGCGATCTCATCAGAGGACATATTCAGTTCACCCATAAGGGAATCCGCATCCACGTCCGCTATGGCGGAAAGCATATTGTCGATTCTGCTGATGGGCGTGTTTTTCGGATCGGCCAGCTCGGAATGGCGTTCCGGCGCCAGCGTGACGGTGACTTTCCTGACGGCGCCGATGGGCGTTTGCTTGAGTTTCGTCAGATCGTAGGTGCGGCTTTTTGAAGAACTGCTGTCCTGTGAGAACGTGTCGGGAAGCGATTTTATGAAGTCGATTCCCGTCATTTCCTCCGTGGTGATGGAGACGATATCGCTCTCCGTCAGTTCGCTGACCACGTCCTTTGAGTAGAGGTTGAAGGAGCTGCGGGTGAGCCGCTGGTTCCGAACGTACATATTCTCAGAGTCGGCGAAGTTCAGGTCGTTGAGCATGGAGGCGAGGTCCAGTTCTTCACCCTGCTTTTTGGCCAGCGCCTCGATGATACCGATCAGCGCGTCTGTGATGCCGCTGCGCTTTGGCGGTTCGGAGGAGGAGCTGTTGAGTGTGACGGCGGAGAAGGTGTGAGTGCCGTCCTTCAGCCCGTTGACCAGATCGTTGAAGCCGGGCATGCCGATTTCACCGCAGCGCTCACAGCGCATGCCCTTCGTGATCGTGATAAACGCGCCTGCTTTGTATCTGTGGCCGAGGGCGGGACTGAGCGCCTCTCCGCAGCGGGTGCAGACCTGCGGGTGGGTACAGTCCGCTTCCACGCCGGGGGTATGTCCCTTGGGAACGATCTGTGTGTCGGTTGCGCCGCAGACGGCGCACTTCACGTTGACGGAGCCGTCTTCCGTGCAGGTGGCCTCTTTTTTTGTGCCCTCAATTTCTTCCCACGTATGCTGGGCGGGAACCACGACGGTATCGCCGGTGAGGCCGCAGACGCACGTTTCGACGGCCCAGCCGTCCTTGGTGCAGGTCGGGGCTGTGGTGATGGCAGGTTCAAACTCGTGATCCGCAAACAGCGTTTCGCCGCAGACGACGCAGACGCCGGTGTGGTAAGAGGCCGCCTGCCCGTCCCTCGTCAGGACCGTGCTCCACTTTTTGACCTGATGGCGGCAGCTGCTCTGGAAAATGGAATCGAGTCCGACCGCCGTGCGCAGGATCGTTCGGGCGTCCGCCGGGGTGACCGTGCCGTCGGCGTCAACGTCGGCCCGCAGCAGAAAATCCGCCGTCAGCTCTTCCAACCCGACCGCGCCGCGCAGCGCCAAACGGGCGTCTGCGGGCGAGATCTTTTCATCCTTGTCCACGTCGCCGCGCATCACGTTCGCGGCGTTCGCGGAGAAGGAAAACAGGGCGGTGAGCAGCATAATGGCTGCGAGAGTCAGGGATAAGATCTTTTTCATCATGTTTTTGCGTTGCCTTTCTTTGCTTGGATTTCCTCGTTTTTCAATTCATGCGAGAAAGGTTCAGTTGGTGAAATAGTCGTTGAAGAAGTAAACGTAGTCTTTGCTGGTGACGATAACAGGCTTGATCACGCCATCGACGCCCAAAATGTGCATGTTGAGATCCTGATCCATCGATTCTTTCAGGTGGTATTCCGCAGCGATGGGCGCGTAATCGTCGGCGGCGAAGTAGTAGGAGATCTTCGCGTCAGCTTTGATGACGTTCAGCGTCATTGCCATTTCATAACTGGAGTCGCCTTCCCTGATGGTCCAATCATCTTCAGAAAAACCGGCATTATCCACAACAGTACGGATATCATAATTGAATACCTTGGAGATGTGTGTTTCATTTGTATATATCTTGCGGTTTTCTTCGTAAGTGTACTGGGTGTCGATGTTGGACTGGTTTTTGGAATACACT
>CAMVNL010000399.1 GCA_947168785.1 uncultured Clostridia bacterium
GCCCGCGGTGAGCTTGAACGGCGTGGGGAACGTGTGCGCCCACAACGAGATGTTCAACTCGCCCCATGAGGCGATCACCTACGGCGGCAACAACCATATCATCGAATACAACCTGATCCACGACGTGTGCCTGCTGACGGACGACGGCGGCGCTATCTACTCCGGCCGGAGATGGACCTGGTACGGCGACGTGATCCGGTACAACTGTATTTTCAACCTCGGTTCCGGCGACCACCGGCCCGTGGGCATCTATCTGGACGACGCCCTGTCCGGGCAGACGGTCTACGGCAACCTGATCGTCAACGCGCCGGGCATCGGCATCCAGCTGGGCGGCGGCCGCGATCTTGACGTGCGCAACAACGTCGTCGTCAACACCAATCTGAAGCCCTTCACCTACGACCAGCGGGCGGCGGACGGCGTCCACGGCGGTTGGTTCACCCACTCCTCGAAGGAGGGCGGCGATATGTGGCAGGACCTCAACGACTCCCCGTGGAAGACCGAAGCGTGGCAGACGGCCTTCCCGGCCATGACCCGCTTCAGCAGCGATTTCAGCCGTACGGACAGCCCCGATTTCGTGCCAAACCCCGCTTACAGTAAGGTGACGGGCAACGTGGTGGTCAGCGTCGGAGGAACGCTGGGCGAGATCGACGAACTGCCGAAAAAATACAGCGACATCTCCGGCAACGCGGTGTTCCGCCCCAACCGGATGGCGGAAATCTTCACCGACCCGGCAAACGGCGATTATTCGCTGAAGGAGGGGTCCCCGGTGTTCGATCAGATCCCCGGCTTTGAGCCGCTTCCGCTGGACGAGATCGGCAGACAGTGAACGGGAATCGAAATTGAGCTCCCGCGATTGCATCATCTGACAGAAGCGTCGGCATACGGATGATTCCGTTGCCGACGTTTTTTTTCGGAAATAATATACATTTTCCGAACATCTGACGGTGGAAAGCCCGGGGCGGGAGTGTTATAATAAATTGAAATTGGAAATTTTGCAACAAATCGAGGTGCAGATGATGAAAAATATAAAACGTATGCTGGCGCGCTGCTGGCTGTCCTTCTGCTGAACGGTCTCGCGCCGCTGGTCTTCGCCGAGGGCGTTCACTACCATACCAACTGGGGCTCGAAGGTCCCCGTGGTGCTGGTGGGCGGCGACGGCGAGCCGCTGGCGGATCAGGACGGCAACGAGATCTTCCGGTTCGTGGATATCTCCAACGCCCTCAAAAGCAGCGACGGTGACAATCTCAAAACGTCCGTGATGAACGTGGTGAAGCCGCTTCTGGTGCAGGGGCTGCTGACGGGCAATTACCAGCCCTATTACGACGCTCTGTACGCGGAGGTGGCGGAGTTGTTCAGCAACGTGCTGCTGGATGAAAACGGTAATCCCCGAAACGGCAGCGGTCTTTCAGGGGGGCGTCAGTGGAGTATGGAAGACCAGCTGAGCCGGGACGTCAAGCTCTCCGGCGACGGCTCCTACCACCTCGCGGATTACCAGTTCTATTACGACTGGCGGCTGGACCCGCTGGAGACGGCGGAAAAGCTGCATGACCATATCGAGCGGGTCAAGGCCTTGACGGGTTCGCCGCAGGTGGCGCTGGTGTGCCGCTGCGTGGGCGCCAACGTGGTTTTTGCCTATATCGCGAAATACGGCACAGATTCCCTTTATTCTCTTGGCATGGACGGCGTGGTGGGCCTGCACGGCTGCGAGCCCATGAGCGAGGCCATCAGCGGCAAGTTCCGCGTCAATTTCCCGGCCATCAACCGGCTGCTGGTGGATCTGCAGGCGCTGGATATGATCGGCGAGCTGGATCCGCTGGTCGAATCCACCGTCGCCCTGGCCGCCGCCAGTCCCGCGATCACCATGACAAAAGAGGCCCTGCGCCTGACGATCTATCAGAAGATCGTGGAGGGCGCCACCTCCGCGCTGGCCCTGTCCACCTTCTTCTCCTGCCCCATGTACTGGGCCTGCGTCAACGCCGACGATTATGACGAGGCCATGCGGTACGTCTTCGGCGAGGAGGGCAGCGAAAAGCGGGTGAAATACGCCGGACTGATCGAAAAGATCGAGAATTACAACGAGCAGGTGCGGCAGCGTCTCCCGGAGATTCTGCAGGAGATCAAGGAGACCGTGCCACGCGTATGCGTCATCTCAAAATACGGCTATCAGTTGGCCGCCGTTTCGGAATCCGCCGATATGGTGTCCGACCAGATCGCCACCGTCTATTCCTCCTCCTTCGGCGCAACGACAAGCAAGGTCTATGAGACGCTGCCGGAAAGCTATCTGGCCCAGCGGATCGAGGAGGGGAAGGAAGCGTATCTCTCCCCCGATGAGCAGATCGACGCCTCCACCTGCCTGTTCCCGGAGCAGACCTGGTTTGCCAAGGGCGCGCGCCACTCCAATTGGACTTGGACGGAAAACGACCTGATGTACACCGTCGTCACCTCGGAGGAGGTGCTGACCTGCGACGATCTGGACGTACCCCGCTTCTTTGTGGAGCAGAACGACGAATACGGCACGTGGGAGCCCATGACGGCGGAAAACTGCCACACGGAAAACTGGAGTACCGACAGGGATGACAACGCCCCGGCAGGCTTCATGGCGAAGCTCCGCGCCTATTTCAAGGCGATTTCCGTCTGGCTGCGGCTGGTGGCGGAAAAGCTGCGCTCCCTGATCGCGCCGAAGGCGGATTGAGGGATAACGGATTTGCCACAGAAGACGCCAAATATTATTACTTCGGCAATTAAATAATTTGAATGATAAACGACGGTTTTATGATT
>CAMVNL010000400.1 GCA_947168785.1 uncultured Clostridia bacterium
TAGTCCCACAGGGCGTTTTCACCGGTGAAAACCAGCATCACGCTGCGGAAAATGCCGCTGGCCAGCAACATATCCTGATTTTCCAGATAGGAGGCGTCGGAGTAGGTATAGACCTTCACCGCCAGCAGGTTGTCCCCGTCCCGCAGCAGGCCGGTCACGTCGAATTCCGCCGGGATGCGGCTGCCCTTGGAAAAGCCCACGTAGGCCCCGTTCAGCCAGACAAAGTACGCGTTATCCACCCCGAGAAAGCGCAGGTAAACGTGCCCGCTCTCCGGTTTTTCCGCTGTGAAATGCCGCCGGTACAGCCCCACGGGGTTGGACCGGTGGATATAGGGCGGGTCGTAGGGGAAGGGATAGCGCACGTTGGGATAGCAGCAGCTGCCGTACCCCTGAAACTGCCACATGGAGGGCACGGGAAGCGTATCCCAATCGGCGTCCGGTCGGGCGGGGTCGTAAAAGGCCTCGGCGGCGTCCTCCTCCCGGTAAGAGAAACGCCAGTCGCCGTCCAGCAGCCGGATGCGGTCGGATTCGGTGAAATTCCGGTGGGTGACGCCACGCTTTTGCGCCGGGATCACCATGGTCCGCGCCAGCAGACGGTTCTCCTCCAGCCGGTGGGGGTTGAAAATATATTCTTTCGGATAAACGGTATTGACAGGCGTCATGTGTTTTCTTCCTTTCCCGTTGATAGCTTGATTGTATCACAGGCAGCAGGGAAAAACAAGTTTTTCGGGACCGGAAGGTTTCATTTTTGCGAATCGCGGCGAATCCCAGCCTCCGCTTGACAATCGGCAGGAAGAAAAATATAATGATATCTGTATGATTTTTACATCGGAGCATTGGCGCTGCTTTGCGTCGTCGCTTCTCTGACAGAAAACGAGAGGAAATCAACCATGAAGCAACTGAAAGTCGCCGTGATCGGGCTGCAGTTCGGCATGGCGCACATCGAGGGCGCGATGGGCTGCGGCGCGGAGATCGCGGCCATCTGCGACAGCAATGAAGAACACCTGCGCTTTGCCGGGGAGCGGTACGGTATCCCCGCGGAAAAACGGTTTACGGATTACCGGGAGCTGCTGCACCGGGATGATATCGACGCGGCGGTGATCGCGGTGCCGGACCAGCAGCACCGGGAGCTGTCCTGCGCGTTTCTGAAAGCCGGTAAACACGTGCTGTGCGAAAAGCCCATGGCGCTGACGCGGGAGGATACCGAGGCTATGATCCGGGCGGCGGATGAATCCGGCTGTCAGATGATGGTGGGGCAGATCTGCCGGTTCACCCCCGCCTTCGAAAAGGCGAAGGCGCTGGTGGAGAACGGAACGCTAGGCGACCTGTATTTTCTGGAATCGGAATATGCCCACGACTATATGAAGATCGTGGACAACTGGCGCGCCGACCCCCTGCGTCACGGCGTTATCGGCGGCGGCTGCCACGCGGTGGACCTGCTGCGCTGGCTGGGGGGGCGACCCGCGGGAGGTGTTCGCCTACGGCACCAAGCGGCTGCTGCCCCAGGTGCCCTACGACGACGCCACCGTAGCGGTGCTGAAGTTTGACGACAAGACCATGGGCAAGGTCTTCGTCTCCACCGGCTGCAAGCGGGATTACACCATGCGCACCGTGCTTTACGGCACCAGGGGCACGCTGATCTGCGACAACACCTCGCCCACCATGACTTTGTTTACCGTGGGTGACGACGAAATGGCCCACGAGCCGGAGATCATTCCGGTGGAGGTCAACAACCACAACGCGGTGCGGGAGTTTGAATCCTTCGCTGCGGCGATCCGGCAGGGCCAGCCCGTCCTGACGGACGCCAGAGAGGGCGCGAAGACCGTGGAGGTCTGCCGGTCCATCATCGAATCCGCCGCCACGGGAAAGCCCGTCCGTCCGGATTATGCATTCTGACAAAACAAGATAAGATAAAGGAGATCCATCATGAAAATTGCGGTAACTTATGACAACGGAAATATATTCCAGCACTTCGGTCACACGGAGACCTTCAAGGTCTACGAGGTAGAGGACGGCAAGGTGACAGGCGCGGAGGTCATCGGCTCCGGCGGCACCGGCCACGGGGCTCTCGCGGGCCTTTTGAACGACCGGGGGATCGACGTGCTGATCTGCGGCGGCATCGGCGGCGGCGCACAGGCGGCGCTGGCCGACAAGGGCATCGAGCTGTGCGCGGGGGCTTCCGGCAGCGCGGACGAGGCGGTGGAGGCCTATCTGCGGGGCGAGCTGGTGAACACCGGCGCCAACTGCGACCACCACGGCGAAGGCCACGCCTGCGGCGAACACAGCTGCGGCGACGCGGATCACAACTGCGGCGGCTGCCACGGCAAACCCGCGATCGAGGGCAAAAACGTGGGCAAGACCTGCCGCACCCACTACCGGGGCACCTTCAACGACGGCAGCCAGTTCGACTCCTCCTACGACCGGGGCGAGCCGCTGGAATTCGTCTGCGGCGCGGGCCAGATGATCAAGGGCTTTGACGCGGCGGTGGCCGACATGGACGTGGGGCAGGTGGTGGATATCCATCTGATGCCGGAGGAGGCCTACGGTCAGCCGGACCCCAACGCCATTTTCACCGTGGCCATCTCCCAGCTTCCCGGGGCGGAGGAGCTCTCCGCGGGCGAGCAGGTCTATCTGCAGGATCAGTTCGGCCGGCCCATCCCGGTGAAGGTGGCGGCTAAGGACGCGGAGACCATCACCTTTGACGCCAACCACGAGATGGCGGGCAAGGAGCTGAACTTCCGCATCGAGCTGGTGGAGGT
>CAMVNL010000401.1 GCA_947168785.1 uncultured Clostridia bacterium
CGGTCAGGAAGGTGGTGTGGCGGCAGTGGTCGGACCAGTAGGTGTCGATCATGCGGATCTCGGTGATGGTGGGGTCGCGCTGCTCGCTTTTGAAGTATTCCTGACAGAAGGCGATATCGTCCGCGTCCATGGCAAGGCCGTAGTCGGCCACGAACCGGGCCAGCTCCTCCCGGGACAGGGCGGTAAAGCCGGTCAGGGTCTTCACCTCCGTCGGCACGTCGTAGACGGCGGCGAGGGTTTCAGGTTTATCGAGGGACGCCAGCCGCGCCTCCACCGGGTTGACCACGTACTTCTGAATGGCGGCGATATCGGCGTCGTTCAGGTCGCCGTAGAGGGCGTAGACCTTGGCGGAGCGCACCGTGGGGCGGTCGCCCTGAGAGATGATCTGGATGCACTGGGCCGCGGAATCCGCCTTCTGGTCGTACTGGCCGGGCAGGAATTCCACCGCGAACACCACCGCCGCGCCGTCGGTCTCAATGCTTTCCGTGGCGATATCCAGCTGCGGCTCGGAGAAGACCGTTTTCACCGCGTAGTCAAATAATTCTTCCGTGATGTTCTCCGCGTCGTAGCGGTTGAACACCCGGACGTCTTTCAGCCCTTCAATGCCCAGCACGCCCACGGCGTCCGCCAGCAAAGCCCGCGCCTCGTTGGCGAGTTCTTTTTTCTTTTCAACAAATACTCTGTAGACCATATATTACTCCTATCTCTGTATTTGCACTTCGATTCTTATATAAGCTATCTCTCACACAATCAGAATCTGATAGTGTATATCATCTGAAAAACTCAATAATTATGAAAGAAGATAACTCTCAACTTGAGACAAAAAAGCAATCATTGCCTTATAATACTCACTATGTGTTAAATACGGAGTAAAGCATTCTCCTATTTTTTGAATTCTGCTATCATTCAGAACAGTTATTCCATATCCGCGAGTTGATAACCACCATTCTCTCGCTTCCATATTGATCACAAGAATACAGCCATCGTGATTCTCACCACAACCGTAACCATTATTGTCATAATAATCGTCAGCATATTGCATGCTTGATTGGCCATTGTATGTATTTGTTGTATGAATTACTACCTCAAAAGAATACTCTTCTTTTATACTGTGTAATAATAGAATTAGCTTATCTCTTTCCTCATCAACGAATAAATCTGCGTCATCAGTTAATAGTCTCTCTGCAAATTGGTTTTCGTCAGATCCATCTATAATTTGCCTTTCGGATAATGTTTCCAATCCTACGGCAGCCCGCAGCACTAACCGTGCGTCGGCGGAGGTGATTTTACCATCATAATCCACGTCAGCCAATGCTTTTTTTGCTGCTGTAAAAGTTTCCAGCCCAACGGAAGCGCGCAGCACCAGCCGCGCGTCGGCAGAGCTCACTTTTTTGTCGCCGTCCACATCGCCCATCACGGTTTCTTTTTTCTCCGCATCCTTCGCCCCGGCGACGGTACAAAAACCGCTTCCCGTCAGCAGCGCAGAAAAATCAATTCCCACAAATCCCGACAACGGGGAAATCCCCATCATCACAGCAACAATAAGCAATAACGCAAGCAGTTTTTTCATTTTGATATCTCCAAAACAAAATTACATAAATCGGAATCACGTGTGAACGCTGCAAGGTCGCAGAAAAAACGATCCAGTGTGATCGTTTTTTCGTTGCGATACAATTCGTTGGCGACAGTCAACAAAAACAGGGAAAGCGTGCTACGGAGCCGCGCTACATTTTAACGCTGCTGAGGCAGCGTGCTACGTTATAAGATTTCCAGCGCCCGTTTGCCGATGTCTTTGCGGTAATAGGCGTTTGCGAAGGAGATTTTTTCCACGCGGGAATATGCCAGGGCGAGGGCGGATTTCAGGTCCTCCGCCGTGGCGGTGACGCCCAGCACCCGGCCGCCGTTGGTCAGCAGTTTATCGCCGTCCTTCTTCGCGCCGGCCACGTAAACGTAGGGCGCGACCTCCGCCGGGATGTCCATGGGGAAGCCCTTTTCATAGGAGGCGGGATAGCCTTCCGACGCCATGATGACGCAGGCGGCGGCTTTATCGCTGAACTTCACTTCCGTCTGGGCCAGCGTGCCGTTGGTGGTGGCCTGCATGACCGTGAACAGGTCGCTTTCCAGCAGGGGCAGCACCACCTGGGTCTCCGGGTCGCCGAAGCGGCAGTTGTATTCGATCACCTTGGGGCCGTCGGGCGTGAGCATCAAGCCGAAATACAGGCAGCCCTTGAAGGGGCGTCCCTCCGCCTTCATCGCCCGGATGGTGGGCAGGAAGATCGTCTCCATGCACGTGGCGGCGATCTCTTTCGTATAGTAGGGGTTGGGGGCGATGGTGCCCATGCCGCCGGTGTTGAGGCCCTTGTCGCCGTCCAGCGCCCGCTTGTGGTCCATGGAGGACACCATGGGGATCACCGTCTCCCCGTCCGTGAAGGACAGGACGGAGACCTCGGGACCCGTGAGGAATTCCTCGATGACGATATGCTCGCCGCTTTTGCCGAACTTCTTGTCCCGCATCATGGAGACCACGGCGGCCTTGGCCTCCTCCCGGGTCTCGGCGATGATGACGCCCTTGCCCAGCGCCAGCCCGTCCGCCTTGACGACGGTGGGAACGGGGGCGGTTTCCAGATACGCCAGCGCTGCGGCCTCGTCGTCGAAGGTCTCGTACCGGGCGGTGGGGATGCCGTATTTCTTCATCAGGTTTTTGGAGAACACCTTGCTGCCCTCGATGATGGCGGCGTTCGCCCGGGGGCCGAAGC
>CAMVNL010000402.1 GCA_947168785.1 uncultured Clostridia bacterium
GTATCGGCTTTTTTGCCGTCCTCGGTGCAGGTGGGCTCAACCTCGCCGTGCTGCTCCGTGTTGCCAGTGTGGTGGTTCGGGTCGATCGGCAGGGTCTCGGCCTCCGCAAAGCCGCAGACCGTGCAATAGCGGTTCTGACGGCCTTCCGCAACGCAGGTGGGCTCGACGGTGACGTTCCAATCGGTGAAGCTGTGCGTTTCACAGACGATCTTGTCCCGCAGGACCGTGGCGTACATCATCTTGCCGGGATTTGCCTGATAGACGGTCAGGGGCTCCTTGGCGCCTTCGTTATAGGCGCGGAAGCGCGTAAGGGAGGTGTCGTACTGGAGGGTGCGCGCAGGATAGTTGACGCTTTGGAGCACGGCGTTTCCGTTCGTAAACTGCATGTTCCAGCGCGCAGCCTTGGCGGCTGCGGCCTTGGTGGTGGTCAGGCTGTTGGTGTCGGAGGAAACGCAAAGCATGAACTCCGCGTTCTTCATCCGGATCCGGTAGCTGCCGTATGCGTCCTTCTCCACGACGTAGATCATCTCGTCCGGCACGTTCATCAGATAATTGTCAGATACAACGACGCCTGCCTGTTCCAGATCCACGACGGCGGATTTGCCGCCGATCGCAGTGCCGGTATATTTGCCGGAGGCGTCAAGGGCCTTCTGACTCTGATAGGTGATGACGATCTCGCCTTCCCAGGATTGCGGCTCCGCGTCCAGGCGAAGGAATTGACCGTGCACGGTCGGATCGTCCGGCTTGAAGTAGCGGTAGAGGGCGTAGAGATCGGTCTGGCCTGCGGGCAGGTCCAGCACTTCGCCGGGCTTGTAGACGGGCTGCGGCAGAGTGTCAACGTCTTCCACCTCGGCTGTCGTCCAGCCATAGAAGAAGTAGTCCTCGCCGTCGGCGGTCGGGGTTCCCTTCGGCGTGGGGATCGTTACGCTGTCTTTTTCATAGCCCTGATACGGAGCCGGGCAGGAGACGCCCGCGGGAACGTGGTAGGTCAGAGCGGCGGGATTCTTGTCTGCAAAGTCCACGCGGATGACGCAGTCGCTCTCCGGAGTGACCTCCAGCACGTCGCCGTTTTGTTCCACCGTCGCAACGCCGGACGTGACCTCATAACCGGAGGTGTAGCAGCTGACCTTGGGCATGGCCGTGATCGTGGTTCCCATGACGGAAACGGTGCCGCGGGTCTCGTCGCCGGAATAGGCGGAAACCTCAAAGCCCTGCTGCAGGGTCCAGGTGGAATAGACGGTCTGGGCAGCGTCCACGTTGCCGTGGCCGGGATAGGCGTCCTCGTCCGATACGACGATGGGCCAGGCAGGATAGCTGTAGGTATAGGGATCCGGGCAGCCGATCTGCGTCTTCATCGTGGAGATGGAATCGGCAACGTTCTTGCCGGCGATCATCTCATCCCAGAAGACCTCCTCCCAGTCAAAGTCACCGGCGAAGGTGACGGACTGGGAATAGCCGTAGACGACCTCAACGCCCCGATCACGCATGGGGGCTTCCAGGCCGTCGGTGGCCATGCCGAGACAGATCGCCATCCAGAGCAGACCGTTCGGGGAGTTCCCCTCCATATGGTTGGAGATCGCGGTGCCGTCAACGCAATAATACCTCATTCCGCCATTGCTGCCGGCGTAATAGGCGTGATGATAGGTGCCGTAGGGTCCGGTCACCGCCGCCTGATCCGCGCTGGTGAGACCCGTGCCGGATTGCAGGCAGATGTAGGAGGTGTTGGCGCGGGAAGTGTAGTCGTAGCCGTTTGCGTAGTCGGTGTCGCCGTGGGAGTCGAAGATCACGACGCCGCAGGATTCAATCGCGTCGGCAATGGCGTCAACTGTGGCGTTGTTGGTTTTGTAGGTCGTGGACGTACCGCCGGTCGCCTGGGCGATGCTGACGCCTTCGTTGGAATACTGGGTGGTGAAGCTGCTGTCCAGGCCGTAGTAGGGCTGGAACACAGCAACGTTCTTGCTGCCGGGCCAACCGCCGCGGGTGCCGAAGGACGTGGTCTCGACGCCGCTGACGGCTTCGGGATCGGCGCCGGTGGCCTTTGCGCCGCGAATCTTGGCGCGCAGGCGCGGGGAATAGCCGTTGACCTGGCCGTCGGTGGTGGTGAAATAGAAGAAGTCGCCGTGGCGGTTGATGTTGCCGGGCACGCAGGCGTCAGACGCCTCGACCGCGGCAATGATCTTGTCTACGTTTGCTGCATAAGCAGCCGCAGCCGCTTCCGTTTGCACCGTCCTGGCGTTGATGGCGCCGTCTTCGATCCGGGCGATCTCTGCCCAGATATCAGATGAATCCGCCTCCGCTTTCGCCGCCGTTACGGTCGGGAAAAGGGACGTCGTCAGAAGTACTGCCAGAAGCAGGGCAATCCACTTTTTCATATGATAACCTCCTTTGATTACTTGGGCTGATTATATCACATTTCTTCCGAAATAGCAACGGATAATCCTGCTTCACCCTCCAAAATACGCGTGCTTTTTTTGTGAAGATTTCCAGATTTCCGCGCAGCTCCCGCTCCGCGCGTCCCAGCCTGTCTGGGAATCGGAATTCTCGCCCTCTCGCCGGAAAAGGAACGGTTCCGCCCTCCCGCCTGCGAGCGGCAGAAAGCGCGGCAGCCTGGGGTCAGGCCGCCCTACGGAATCGGCTGAATGGTTACCCGTAAAACGTAAAAAGCGAAAAAGGGAAAAATAGTGCTTGACATTTCCCGATAATCTGCTATAATAACGAAGCTGACCGTGAAAGCCCCACAAAATGCTGTTATAG
>CAMVNL010000403.1 GCA_947168785.1 uncultured Clostridia bacterium
AAGCAGATATTTCTTTGTCGTCCGACACCTTCTTACCTTTTATTGTTCTGAAAAAAGTTATCAACGGCAAAAGCGGCACTGAGGTGCCGCGCTACCGGAGAAATCGCCAACACCCAATTATCATCAGGAGGATCACATCATGACAGCAGCAATCCGTTATTTTACAAAATCAAAAAAAGGCAACACGAAAAAGCTGGCGGAGGCCGTTGAAAAGGCCACCGGCCTGACCGCGCTGGACGTGACGAACGACCTGACCGAAAAGACGGACAGGGTCATTCTGATCAACGCCATGTACGCCGCCAACATCGACCCCGAGGTGAAGGATTTTCTTGCCCGCAATAAAGACAAGATCGGCGAGATCGTCAACATGAACACCTCCGCCAGCGGGCAATCCACCTGGAAGACCGTCAAAAAGACCGCCGACGAGTACGGCATTGCCGTCAGCGAAAAGGAATTTCACTGCGCCGCCTCGTGGATCTTCATCAACAAGGGCCTGCCCACGGAGGACGACTTCGCCCGCGCCGGCGCCTTTGCCGCCGAAATGGTGAAGAACTGAGCGGGGGAGACTTTTTACGCGCCGTTTTACAGTTCCGCGAAACAACCTTGCCTCTGCAAAAAAACACCGGAGACGCGTCGATCATCGGTCGTCTCCGGTGAGATTTTTTTCTGAGATTGCTTACGCCCAGGGGTCGTCTTTGGCGGGCGTGCGGATATCGGCAAGAAGCATTTCCTCCCACAGCAGCCATTCCTCCCCCTTGCGGCGCAGCGTCACAGGGCGGGGATGATCCGCCCCGCCGGAGCGCAGCATGACCCGGAAATAGTCCGGCTCATTGGGAAGGGGTTCTCCTTCCGCCGTGATCACGAAGGGCTGCGCGGGGGTATAGTTATTGGCGGGCGTCGCCCCGGCGAAAAAGGAAAAGGGCTTATATTCCTTGCCGCCCAGCCGGTCGCGGAGAAACTGGATCTCATACTGGGACAGGGGCCGCGGGCCGCGCAGCACGTTCAGCATGGCGATACACGCATCCCTGTCTGTCCCGTAACGGCAAAGCACTGCCGCCGTCAGCGCCGCCGTCTGCAGCGGGTCGGAAAAGCTGCCTCCGGCCAAGGCGGCCAGCTGTCCTTCGTTCTGCGGCAGTTCCGCAAAGGTAAACGTCTTCTGCATCATGGTACCTCCGGTAAAAAATGGTCTGATCAGATCTGTTTCAACGATTCAAACAGCGGCGCGAAGGAAGAGCCGGCGCGGTAGAATACCGGCGGCTGCCCCAGCGGCGCTTTGACCTGTACGTTGCCGCCGGTAAACGCTTCGCCGCTCCAGAGATGGATCCAATTCCCCTCCGGCAGCCAGAGGGAACGGGTCTGCGCGCCGGGCTCCACCACCGGGGCGGCCAGCAGGTCGTCCCCCAGCAGGTAGGTATAGCGGTCCGTCCGCCATGCCTCCGCGCAGTCCTGCGCGAAAAACAGGGGCCGCATCACGGGCAGGCCGGCGGCCGCGTTCTGGTTCACCGCCTGCCGCAGATAGGGCAGCAGCGCGTCGTGCAGGCGGGTGATGCGGGCGGTGAAGGCCAGCAACTCCGGCGTATCGTAAAGCTGCACGTTGGTGGCGGGGCGGTTGCCCTCATGGCTGCGGATGACGGGGGTGAAGCAGGAAAATTCCAGCCACCGCTTCATCAGCTCCTCGTCCCGGCGCAGGTAAAACAGGGTGGTGTAGCCCCCCGCGTCGCTGCAGTTGAGGCCGAAACCGCTCATGCCCAGCGTCAGGGCCGCCGTCACGGCGGAGGGCAGTCCGTCGTCCGCCGACCAGTCCACGTTCTGGTCCCCGGCCCACATGAGGGTGGAATATCGCTGGGTTTCCGCCGCGCCGGCCCGCATATAAAAGACGCACTTGCCCAGCATGCCGCTCTCTTCCACGGCCTCCCGGTTGCACTTGGCCCAGAGAGTGGGCCATGCGTTGTGCAGCGCCCAGCCGTCGCCGCCGTGACAGACGGCGTCCGTGGGCAGGTATTCGCCGAAATCCGCCATCCAGCCCCGCAGGCCGAAGCCGATCAGGTTCTGCTTGATGACGTTCTTATACCATTCATAGGCGGCGGGCAGGGTCAGATCCACCACGCCGCAGTTGAACTCGCCGAAGTCGAACAGGTAGTCGCTGCCGTCCGGCTTTTTCACCAGATAGCCGTGTTCGATCGCGTACCGGCAGAGGCTGCCTTCTTCCACCACGTAGGGGTTGATATAGCCCATCCACGCCCGGTCTTTATCTTCCGCGATCACTTTGTCAAGGCCGGGATAGAGGGTCTCGCTCCACTGCCAGTTCCAGAAGTTGCGCTTGCCGAAGGAGGTCTGACGGGTGCCTTCCCAATCCTGGATCCACACGGCGGAAACGTCCACCCCCGCGTCAAGGCAGCGGTCGCGGATCTCCGTGGCCCGCTCCGTGCCGCCCTGCACGCCCAGCCAAAGCCCTTTCATGGCCCAGTCCGGCAGGGCGGGCTGGCGGCCCAGCAGGGCGGTCAGCGTTTGCAGCAGCGCGGGATAGTCGTCTCCCGCGCCGAAGTCGAACCGGACGTCTGTGCTCCATACGCCGATCTCATGGTACGTCTCCGCCCGGAAATCCAGCGCGGAATAGTCGTAGTTTTCCAGATGGAACCAGTACCGCCGGGAGGAAACGAAGGTGGGCTGGGGGAAAAACGTGGTGTGGTAGTCGCCCCCGCCCCCGGCGGCGTCGTCGGCCAGGCGCGTGACCTCCGTCTGTTTG
>CAMVNL010000404.1 GCA_947168785.1 uncultured Clostridia bacterium
GGCGCATTGCGCCGTCTGACGGTTTTGGGATTAATTGCCTTTCGCAGGCAGAAACGTTATCCCAACGGCGCAACCACTCTCCGGAACGCAACAGCGAACCGAACACAGCAGACGGCGCAATGCGCCGTGCTACGGGATGGAGCTTTGGCTAATAACGGCGCAAGGCGCCGTGCTGCATTTTATTATTTTCAGGAGGAAAAACCATGATTGACCAGGACTATCTTTCCGCCTATTATCAGAACTACGACGAGGACGGCAGACTTGCGTCCCGGCATGGGTCGGTGGAATTCCTGACCACCATGCGGTTTATCGAAAAATACCTATTCAACGGCGCAAAGATCATCGAGATCGGCGCGGGGACCGGGCGGTATTCCCATGCGCTGGCGCGGAAGGGATATGCCGTAGACGCGGTGGAGCTGACGGAATGTAATATCGAGGTCTTCCGGCGGAACACTCTACCGGACGAGCCGGTGACCGTCCGGCAGGGCGACGCCCGGGACCTTTCCGCGTTTGCCGAGGGGACCTACGATCTTACCCTGCTGTTAGGGCCGATGTATCATCTTTACACCCGTGAGGACGCGATGCAGGCACTGCGGGAGGCGCTGCGCGTCACCAAAGCAGGCGGCGTTGTCTTCGTCTCCTACTGCATGACCGACCCCAGCATCATCGGCTATGGCTTCAAAAAGGGACATATTCATGAACTGTTGGAAGACGGTCTGGTCGACCCGGTCGCCTTCCGGGCGTTTTCGGATCCGAAAGAGATTTTTCAGCTTTATCGCAAAGCCGATATCGACGAAATGATGGGGCATCTCACCGTGTCAAGATTGCATTTCGTCGCGACCGACGGCTATACCCATCACATGCCGGAAACGGTGGACGCCATGGACGACGCCACCTTCGACGTGTATCTGCGGTATCATCTCGCCATCTGCGAGCTGCCGGAGCTGTTCGGGTGGTCGCATCATACGTTGGACGTTTTCAGAAAAATCTGAAACGAGGAATTTGACAAGCTGCGCGAAACCGGTAGCGCGGCACCTCAGTGCCGCTCTTTGCGCAAATAACTGTCATAGCACGGCGCATTGCGCCGTTTAATGCGCGCCGCAGGTTTATAATGGTATCGCGGCTGCCCACAGCCGCTCCGCCGCAGGCGGTTCTTAACATAAGCAACATTATATAACAACAAAAATAATCATATTATGCGTTCCAAATGCAACTTTTGTTATGAACCGGCTTTCGCCGGAGCGGCTGTGGGCAGCCGCGCTACCACGATGGGAAATGTTTACGCATAAAACCAAGCAACTCGATAAATTGCAAATTGATTAAGGAGGAAATCAATTATGACGCACAAGGGAACACAGACGATCACCACCGAACGGCTGAAACTGAGGCGGTTTACGGTGGAGGACGCGCGGGAGATGTACGACAACTGGGCCAGCGACCCGCGGGTGACGAAATATCTCTCCTGGGAACCGCACGCTTCGCCGGAAGCCACCGCAGCGCTGCTGCGGGATTGGGTCAAGGGGTATGAAAAGGACAACTGCTACAACTGGGCGATGGAGTACGAGGGACATTGCGTCGGCAGTCTTTCCGTGGTGCGCCAGAGCGACAGGGACGAATCGGCGGAGCTGGGCTATTGCATCGGCTTTGATTTCTGGAACAAGGGACTGATGACCGAGGCTGCAAAAGCCGTGATCCGGTTCGTATTTGAAGAAGTCGGCTGCCACCGTGTCGTGATCTGTCACGCCGTCAAAAACCCCGCCTCCGGCCGGGTGGCGCAGAAATGCGGCCTGACATATGAGGGAACGCACCGAGAAGCCTTCAAAAACAGAGACGGGGAATTCCTGGATATCGCGGAATACGCCATACTGAAAACAGACGGGACGGCAGCGGAGTAACTGCCGTCCCCCTTTTTATGATTCTGAAATCGGCTGTCCGTCAATCGATATCCCATACCGTCCCGGTGAGCAGGGGCAGACCATCGAGACCGGTGATGACAAAGGCAAAGGGCCGGTCCAGCACGAAATCCATCTCGTCCTCCGGCGGCATGGCCGCGCCTTCGCCGATGATCGCGGTAAACGCGGCGGCGGTGACCCCCTCCTCGTCGATCGCCACCCTTGCGCCGTGGCGGATCTGGGCTAACGCCACCGGAACGCTCTCCGTCAGGGGAGTAAAATCCGCCTGCGACATGTCGAACACGTCTGTCACGCCGAGGGAGGCAACCGCCTGCTTCAGGTCCAGCTGGCTGCTCACGTCAAAGCGCGGTACAGACAAATGGATTTTCAGCGACTTGTGATTCGGATAATTTTCCTGCGCCTCCCAATCGTCCATCACCGCCATCAGCGCCTGCGCCTCGGTATCGCGGAACAGCGCGTCCGGCGTCATGCCCTCGTCCGGCAGAAGAAACCACATGGCGCCGCCCTCGCGCAGGTACAGCCGCACCGCGCCGAAGCGCTCGCCGAAATAATACGCGCCGTACACGTCAACCCTGTGCATGAAAGGAACGGACACATCCCCGGATTCCCCGTGGAAAACCGCGTCCGCCGTATCGCTTTTAGAAAATTCATCGTTCCATTTGGCGCGGAAATAGAGCGTGGAAAGGAGCGTCAGCACCGTTTCCGGCGAAAGATCGAGGTTCCCCGCCTGCTGCTGCAGCAATCCGCCGGTCTGTTCATTGATCCACTGCGGGATCGCGTTCCGGTACTGGTCGTCGGAAAAATCTCCCCGGAAAGAGGCGGCGTAA
>CAMVNL010000405.1 GCA_947168785.1 uncultured Clostridia bacterium
GCCAAGGCGCACCGCGCTGCGGCAGGCGTCCATGGCGGTGTTGCCGCCGCCCACCACGGCGGTCTTCTTCCCGATGGCGGGCTTGCCGCCCAGGGCGATCTCCCGCAGAAAATCAATGCCGCCGAATACGCCCTCCAGCTCTTCCCCGGGGCAGCGGATGGAGGCGCTCTTCCACGCGCCGTTGGCGATCAGCACCGCGTCGTGTTTTTCTCTCAGTTCGGACAGGGTGATATCCTTGCCCATAGCGCAGCCGTTCACCAGCTCCACGCCCAGGGACGCGATCTCCGCGATCTCCTGATCCAGCACGGCCTTGGGCAGACGGTATTCCGGGATGCCATAGCGCAGCATACCGCCCATCTGGGGCATTTTATCGTAAACCGTGACGGCGTGTCCCTTCAGCGCCAGCTGATACGCCGCTGTCAGGCCCGCGGGACCTCCGCCGACGACGCCCACGGTCTTGCCCGTGGGGGCGGCTTTTTCACCCAACACGTGGTTGCCGGAGGCCAGCACCCGGTCCGCCGCGTAGGCTTTCAGGAACGCGATGGAGATGGGCTCCTCCACGTGCTGGCGGCGGCAGGCCGTCTCGCAGGGGTGGGGGCAGACCCGGCCGATGGAGGCGGGCAGCGGCACCTTGTCCTTGATGGTGGCCACCGCACCTTCATAGTCTCTGTCCGCGATCTGCGCCAGATACTTCTGGCAGTCGGTGTGGGCGGGGCAGTTGAGCTTGCAGGGGCCGATGCAGTCGCCGCTGTGGTCGCTCATCAGCAGTTCCAGCGCGATCTTCCGCGCCTTCATCACCCGGTCGGAGTCCGTGAAAATCTCCATCCCCTCCGCCGCTTTGGCGGAGCAGGCCCGCAGCAGCTTGGGACTGTTAGCGGCTTCAACCAGACACATGCCGCAGGCGCCGTAGGGGGAGAGGTCCTTCAGATAGCACAGGTTTGGGATCTCAATGCCGTTTGCCTTTGCCGCGTCAAGGATGCTCGCGCCCTTTTCGCAGACGATCTCTTTGCCGTTGATGTGAAATCGGATCATTTCAGCCATTGTTTTCCCCTCCTTACCGTACTGCCACCGCGCCGAAGCGGCACACGGTTTTGCACTGACCGCACTTGATGCACTTGGCCGCGTCGATGGTATGCGGCTGTTTTACCTCGCCGCTGATGGCGGCAACCGGGCACTTCTTCGCGCACAGCGTGCAGCCCTTGCAGGCGTCTTTATTGATGACGTAGGTCCGCAGCGCGGCGCATTCGCCGGCGGGACAGCGTTTTTCGTTGATATGGGCCTCATATTCGTCCCGGAAGTATTTGATGGTGGTCAGCACCGGGTTGGGGGCGGTCTGCCCCAGTCCGCACAGCGCGCCGGAACGGATGGCCTCGCACAGCTCCTCCAGCAGTTCGATATCGCCGGGGCGGCCCTCGCCCTCGGTGATGCGGGTCAGGATCTCAAACATCCGCTTGGTGCCGATGCGGCAGTGGACGCACTTGCCGCAGCTCTCTTTGGTGGTGAAATCCAGGAAAAACCTTGCCATGTTCACCATGCAGGTGGTCTCGTCCATGACCACCATACCGCCGGAGCCCATGATGGCGCCGGTGGCGGAAAGGGCCTTGTAGTCGATGACCGTGTCCAGCAGCGCCTCGGGGATGCACCCGCCGGAGGGGCCGCCCAGCTGCACGGCCTTGAAGCGTTTGCCGCCCCGAATGCCGCCGCCGATGTCGAAGATCACGTCCCGCAATGTCAGCCCCATGGGGATCTCCACCAGTCCGCCCCGGCGGATCTTGCCGGTCAGGGCGAACACCTTGGTCCCCTTGCTGGTCTCGGTGCCCATGTCCGCGAAAGCCTGCCCGCCGTTGAGGATGATCCAACTCACGTTGGCGAAGGTCTCCACGTTGTTGATATTGCTAGGTTTATTCTCATATCCCTTTTCGGCGGGGAAGGGGGGCTTGAGCCGCGGCATGCCCCGGCTGCCCTCCAGCGATTCGATCAGCGCCGTCTCCTCGCCGCAGACGAATGCCCCCGCGCCCGCCTTGATGCGCAGGCGGCAGCTGAAATCCGTCCCTAAAATGTTGTTCCCTAAATAGCCTTTTTCCGTCGCGTCCTTGATGGCCTTTTCCAGCCGCACGATGGCGAGAGGGTATTCCGCCCGCACGTAGACGAAGGCCTCCTTCGCCCCGATGGCGTAGGCGGCGATCAGCATGCCCTCGATCAGCTGGTGCGGGTCGCTCTCAATGACGGCCCGGTCCATGAACGCGCCGGGGTCGCCCTCGTCCGCGTTGCAGATCAGGTATTTTTCGTCCCCCGCGGCGTTTCTCGCGGCGTTCCACTTGAACCAGGTGGGGAAGCCCGCGCCGCCGCGCCCGGCCAGGCCGGCGGTCTTGATCTCTTCGATCACGTCCTCCGGGGTCATGGCGGTCAGCACCTTTTCCAGCGCCTTGTAGCCGTCCGCCGCCAGATAATCGTCCAGGTCCTCCGGGTCGATCACGCCGCAGTGGCGCAGGGCGATGCGGGTCTGCTTGTCCAGAAAGCCCTTGTCCTCGTCGGTGATCTCCAGATCTTTCAATGCGGCAAAGTCGTTCGCTTTGACCGCATCCGCGATCGTGCCAGCCTGTTCCGGCGTCACCTTGACAAGGCGCTTGAGCAGCAGTCCCTTGTCGTAGATATCCACGATGGGCTCTAAAAAGCACATGCCGATGCAGCCGGTGATGCCCAAATCGATATCCGTATCATTCAGCAGGGGAGCGAGGGA
>CAMVNL010000406.1 GCA_947168785.1 uncultured Clostridia bacterium
CGGCAAGTGGGCGAATGACCCGCGGCTGGGCGCGGCAAACTATAAACTGGCCAACCACCCCCCCCACGGGCGGGGCGGGTATACCTTCTGCATGTGCCCCGGCGGTACGGTGGTATGCGCTTCCTCCGAAGAGAACCGGGTGGTGGTCAACGGCATGAGCGAATTTGCCCGGGACGGGGAAAACGCCAACTCGGCCATTTTAGTGGGGATTGAGCCGGACTGGTTCGCGGACGACCATCCGCTTTCCGGCATCGCCCTGCAGCGGCAGATCGAAAGCGCGGCCTTCCTCGCCGGGGGCGGCGGCTATACGGCCCCGGCCCAGCTGGTGGGGGATTTCCTGAAACGGGTCCCCTCCAAAAAAAAGGGCGGCGTGACGCCCACCTGTCCCACGGGGGTGAAATTCGGCGATGTCCGTCAGGTGCTGCCGGAGGCGGTCACGGACAATATCGCGCTTGCTATTACGGCATTTGATAAAAAACTACCCGGCTTCGCGCTGCCGGACGCGGTCCTCACCGCGCCGGAAAGCCGCAGCTCCTCCCCGGTACGCATTCTGCGGGACGAGTTCCGCCAGTGCAGCGTCAAGGGCCTTTATCCCTGCGGGGAGGGCGCGGGCTACGCGGGCGGCATCGTCTCCGCCGCCGTGGACGGCGTTAAGTGCGCCGAAACGGTGCTGGCGGATGAGGTGGACGATTTGTAGGCAATAGGCAGTAGCACGGCGCCTTGCACCGTTAACAGTCGGAAGTCATCAGTCGGAAGTCGGAAGTCAAAGAGGCGCCTCGCTACCGGAAAATCACACCTCAATCGACGTAAGAATTGGTCCCTTTTATTCAATATCTTTTTTTTGAAAGGTCAAACAAATTATGAAGACCATCGGAATCATCGTACCCTGTTTCAACGAGGCGGCGGTGCTGCCATTGTTCTACAAGGAGACCACGGCGGTCATGGATTCGCTGTCGGACCGCTATCAGACGGAGTTCATCTTCGTGGACGACGGCAGCCGGGACGAAACGCTGAAACGCATCACGGAGCTTTCCATGACCGACGCCCGGGTGAAGTATATCTCCTTTTCCCGCAACTTCGGCAAAGAGGCTGCCATGCTGGCGGGCATGGAATACGCGGTGAAGCACGATTATATCTGCATCATCGACGCAGACCTGCAGCATTCCCCCTCCATCATCCCGCAGATGCTGGATTACGTGGAAAATCAGGGCTTTGACGTGGCGGCCTCCCGCCGGGCCGACCGGGAAGGGGAGGATAAGTTCAAGAGCTTCCTTTCCGGCAGCTTTTATAAAGTCATCAATAAGATCAGCGAGACCAAGATCAGCGATTCCGCACAGGATTTCCGCGTGATGAAAAAAGACGTGGTCAAGGCCATCCTCTCCATGCCGGAGCACAACCGCTTCTCCAAGGGCATTTTCAGCTGGGTGGGCTTCAACGTCAAGTGGATCAGCCACGAAAACCGCGAGCGGGCGGCGGGGGAGACGAAGTGGTCCCTGAAAAGCCTGATGAAATACGCTATTGACGGCATCCTCGGGTTCACCTTCGCGCCGCTGAAGCTGACCTTCCTCTCCGCAGGGCTGCTCTGCCTGTTCTCCGTGATCGGGCTGCTCTACGCGCTGATTAAAAATATCGCGGTGGAGGGCTACGCGCCCAACCTGCCGCTGATCCTCGCCGCCGTGTTCTTCACCGGCGCGGTCATTCTTTGCAGTATCGGCATCCTCGGCGAGTATCTCGCCCGGACCTATACGGAGGTCGTCAACCGGCCGAAATATATCATCGCAAAAACCAATACCAACGTCAATCATTTCACTTTGGAAGGAGAATAATACTATGGTAGTCACAAACGAAACGAAAATCGGCGATATCCTGGACGCTTCAATCGAGGTCGCTCCCTTTTTCCTGAACATGGGCATGCACTGCCTCGGCTGTCCCTCCGCCCGTATGGAGACCCTTGAGCAGGCCTGCATGGTCCACGGTGTTGACCCGGACGAGGTGGTGGAAGAGATCAACACCTTCCTGGCGGCCCAGTAAATGCAGGAATTACACCCGCGGCTGAAAGCGGCCGCGGCAATGGTGCCCCGGGGCAGCACCGTGGCCGATATCGGCACGGATCACGCCTATCTGCCGGCTTATCTGCTGCTGAATGGCGTCTGCCCCCGGGCCATCGCCTGCGATATCGGTGAAAAGCCCCTGCAAAACGCCGCAGAGACGGTGAAGATCTATCACCTTGACGGCAAAATCGACCTGCGCGTCTCCGACGGGCTGGAGAAGGTTTCGCCGGAGGAATATGACGCGGCGACGATTTGCGGCATGGGCGGCACGCTGATCGCGGAGATCCTCGAAAAGGCGGTGCTCCCGGCGGGCGTCCGGCTGATTTTGCAGCCCATGACCCATGCGGAAGACGTGCGCATGTGGCTCTGCGGCCACGGCTTTGCCATCGGTAGGGAAGTCTGCGTCGCCGACGCGGGACGGGTCTACTGCTGCATGGCGGCCGCCCGTGGCGACGACCCGCGGAAGGACGAGCCGGGCTACTGGTATTTCGGCTCACTTTCCGGGGAAACGGCGGAAGAGCGTGCAATGATCCGAAAGACGTACGACCGGGTGAAGACCCGGGCCGAAGCCCTCGCCGTGGCCGACCGTTACCCCGAGGAACAGGCCCTGCTGCGGCAGGTGCTGACTTACTATGAACAACACTATGACAATTACCGTGAAAGACGTCTATAACGAGATCAAC
>CAMVNL010000407.1 GCA_947168785.1 uncultured Clostridia bacterium
GGCGGCGATCATATACAGGGCGGCGGCCTCCATCTCCACCGCCATCACGCCCATCTTGCTCCAGGAGGGCGTGGAGCGGAATCCCTCAAAGACGTTTTCCTCGTCGTTGTAGAAGGTATCGGATGAAAGAATGTTGCCCACGTGATACCGCACACCCATGCCGTCGGCGATCTCCGCGCAGGTCTTCAGCATTTTGTAACTGGCGATAGGGGCGAAGGTGCCGGGCAGATGATACTGGTCCGCAAAGTGGGAATTGGTGCAGGCGCCCATGCCCATGACGATATCCCGGACGCGGATCTCCTCTTTGATGGCCCCTGCGGAACCGATACGCATGATATTCTCCACGCCGAAGAACTGATACAGTTCATAGGAATAGATGCCGATGGAGGGCATGCCCATGCCGCTGGCCATGACGGTGACCCGTTCGCCTTTATACGTGCCGGTATAGCCCTGCACGCCGCGGACGTTGTTGATTAGCTTTGCTTCCGTCAAAAAGTTTTCCGCAATATACTTGCTGCGCAGCGGGTCGCCGGCAAAATCCTCCGGAACCGCGTTGATATGCGGGGTGGGATAAGGGGTGGACATATTGCTGACTCCTTTCGTTTTTTGTCGCTTGCCGCGTTGCTTTAATGTGGAATTCGGAATACGGAATGCGGAATTATAGTGTACTTTGACATGTTATATCATGAAATAAACATATAAAAAACAACATTTTCCACATCGTGTAATCGGGTACGGGCGGAATTCTTCTGCAATTCCGCATTCCGAATTCCGCATTCCGCATTGATCGAAGTCCTCATTTCTCCATCTCTTTCACGATTTTCACGATCCGGCTGGTGCCCAGGCGCGAGGCGCCGAGGTTGATGAAATCCTCCGCGTCCTGCAAAGACGCGATACCGCCCGCCGCCTTGATCTTCAGGTGCGGCGCCACGTGGGCGGCAAACAGCGCCACGTCCTCTTTCGTCGCGCCGGCGGTGGAAAAGCCCGTGGAGGTCTTAATGTAATCCGCGCCGGAGTCCGACACGATCTCGCACATTTTGATCTTTTCCTCGTCCGTCAGCAGGCAGGTCTCGATGATGACCTTCAGCAGCTTGCCGCCACAGGCCGCCTTGACAGCCTTGATCTCTTCCAGCAGCGCGTCGTAGCGCTTGTCCTTCAGCCAGCCGATATTGATGACCATGTCGATCTCGTCCGCGCCGTTTTTCACCGCATCCTCCGTCTCAAAGCACTTGACGGCGGTGGTGGAATAGCCGTTGGGGAACCCGATAACCGTGCAGACGGCCAGCTTCTCCCCCACGTATTCCTTCGCCCGCTTCACGTAGGAGGCGGGAATGCAGACGGAGGCCGTGCCGTATTTCATGCCGTCGTCGCAGATGGCTTTGATCTGCTCCCAGGTGGCCGTCTGCGCCAGCAGCGTATGATCGCATTTTGACAGGATTTCTTTCAGTTCCATGATTTTATCACTCCTTTGATAACAGCATATCATATTTTTCGTTGAAATGCAAGGAAAGGTTCACACTTGCCGCCAACCGTGCCCGCCGCCTTTTTTACCGTTTGACTTTTGCGAAAAAACGGCGTATAGTAGAGATATCATAATAAAAGAGGAGGCTCCTCACGATGAAAAAACTGTTTGCGATTCTGCTGGCGTTAACGCTGTTTGCGCTTCCGCTGACGATCACTTCACTGGCCGCTCCCCTGTCCGACGGCACCGCCGCGCTGAACCGGCAATTTCAGAACGGCAAATACGGCAGCTACGACTACGTCTGCTTTTCCCCGGTGAAGGGGGAAGACGACGCCGTGAAATATCCCCTGATGGTGTGGCTCCACGGACGCAATTCCGGCGGCTATGCCAGAGCGCAGCTGGAACGCTATGAGTTTTCCAACTGGGCCAGCGACGAATACCAGGCGCGGTTTGAAAACGCCGGCGGCTGCTTTTTGCTGTGCCCCCGCGCCGCCGTGGGCAGCAGGAACGAGTGGGACAACTCCAACCGGGCCGATCTGAAAGCGATCATCGACGATTATATTGCCAAAAACGCCGGTCATATTGACACGACCCGCGTCTACATCGCGGGCTATTCCACCGGCGGCTCCATGGTCTGGAATATGCTGACCGCCTACCCCGGCTTCTTTGCGGCGGGGCTTCCGCTGGCCGCCATCACGCAGCCAACACTGTCCGGTCTGCAAAAGCTGAAGGATACCTCCGTATGGATCTTCACCAGCGACAACGACCCCTATATCATCAACGAGACAGGCGACGTGCGGCCAAACTTTGACTATCTCTGCGGCGTCACCAACCGACCGGAGGGGCTGCGGATGACCTCCTTCACCGAGGCCTTCTACGCGGACGGCACCAAGAAGATGGAGGGCAGTAAGGTGGCGGACGACGCCGAGCACTACATCTGGGAAAGCGCCACCTACGACATGTTCATGGCGGACGGCACGACCCCTTACAAATGCGCCACCACCATTGACGCCAAGGGTGAGACGATCACCTTCACCCCCGGGCAGGCGCTGATCACGTGGCTGTCGCAGCAGTCCAACGTCAAAGCCGGCAGCGCCGCGGCAAATCTGCTGCAGCGGCTCGCCCTGTTCTTCAACCGCATCGCCCAGTTCATCCGGGAGATGTTCAGCTTTCTGAGAGGCTGAAAACCGACAAGGTGGATGCAGCAATCTGGATTTGTCGAGCTGACGCTCGACAAATCCAGTCGCCAGTCGCGAGTCGCCAGTC
>CAMVNL010000408.1 GCA_947168785.1 uncultured Clostridia bacterium
GCAGATCGAGCGGTACTGGGACAAATATGAGGGCAGGATATCCGCATGGTATCTGGCGCAGAAGAAGCCGGACGATCTGATCATCAGCGCGTCCCCCGCCTGCATCATCGGACCGATCGCCGGACGGCTTGGCGTTCATTACATCGCGTCGGAATTTGACCGTGAATTCGGGGTGTTTACCAACAACCTGATGTACGCCAAAGAAAAGGCCAGATATATCATCGACCACGGCTTCCCGATGATCGACAATTTCTACTCCGATTCGCTGGCGGATACGCCCCTTGCCCTGTGCGCGGAAAAAGCCCATCTGGTGACGAAGAAGGCGACGACCGTGATCGACTGGCCGGATCTGGACGCTGAAACCGTAAAAACCGTGAAACGGAAAATCGACACGGGCTGGAACGTCCATCTGAAGGATGAATAAAAAGGCGCTGCGCCGCGGCATTCCCGGTGCCAAAACCATCTGAACGGTAAAGGAAGAGAAACGATGAATCTAAACGAAATTGCAGCGCTGTTTGCCTCCCCCACCGCCGATTATCGCGGCAAGCCCTTCTGGTCGTGGAACGGCGAGCTGCGGGGCGAAGAGCTGGTGCGTCAGGCCCATATCATGAAACAAATGGGGCTGGGCGGGTTTTTCATGCACTCACGGCTGGGGCTGATCACGGAATACCTGGGGGATGAGTGGTTCGACCGGATCAACGAAGTAGCGGACGCCGCCGAACGGGACGGCATGGAGGCATGGCTTTATGACGAGGACCGCTGGCCCTCCGGCTCGGCGGGCGGCAAGGCCACCGTTGACCCCCGCTATCGGATGAAATCCCTGTACGTGTATGAATCCGCCCCGGACGACACGGACTGGAACGGGGAATCCTTCGCCCTGTACGCCGCGAAGCTGGACGGGCTGAACCTGTATTCCTGCCGGGAAATCGACGTTACCGCCGTGACGGGCCCGGCGGAGGCCGCCCGCGCCGTCAATGCCGCCGTGAGCATGATGGCGGAGGAGGCGCAGGGAGAACCCGGCGAGTGGAAGGCCCTGCGCTTTGCCATCGTGCCGGATGCGCCCAGTTCAAACTACAACGGGAACACCTATCTCGACACCATGAGCCGGGAAGCCACCGAAAAATTTATTGAACTGACCCACGAGCAGTACGCGGCGCGCTGCGGCGACCGGCTGGGAAGAAGCATCAAGGGCATTTTCACCGACGAGCCCCACCGGGGCCACTGCTTTGACAACCGCCGGGAGGAAAACGGCGTCATGTCCTGCGCCGTGGCGTGGACCGACGACCTGTTTGAGGAGTTTGAAGCCCGGTACGGCTTTTCCTGCCGGGAACAACTGCCGGAGCTGTTTTTCCGCAAAAACGGCGAACCCGTCGCCCCGGTGAAGCTGTTCTATATCGACCTTGCCAACGCGCTGTTTCTGGAACGGTTCGCAAAGCCCATCAACGACTGGTGCGAAGCGCACGACATGATCCTGACCGGCCACGTGCTGCATGAGGACAGTCTGATGAACCAGACGGTGCCCAACGGTTCCCTCATGCGCTATTACGAATATATGGGCTATCCGGGGGTGGACGTGCTGACGGAGCACAACCGCTGCTACTGGATCGTCAAGCAGCTCTCCTCCGCCGCCCGGCAGTTGGGGAAGAAATGGCTGCTCTCTGAGCTGTACGGCGTGACCGGCTGGCAGTTCAGCTTCAAGGGCCATAAAAACGTGGGAGACTGGCAGGCGCTGTTCGGGATCAACGTCCGCTGCCAACACCTGTCCTGGTACACGATGGAGGGCGAGGCCAAGCGGGACTATCCCGCCTCGATCCTGCACCAGTCCCCGTGGTATCAGGATTATTCCGCCGTGGAGGACCACTTTGCCCGCATGGGGCTGGTGCTCTCCGAAGGGCGGCCCGACTGCGACGTGCTGCTGCTCAACCCCATTGAATCCCTTTGGTGCCAGGCCTACGCCGGCTGGGCGGAGTGGATCAATAACGTCTCGCCCGAGGTGGCGCCCTATGAGGAGCGCTACACGCAGCTTTTCCACTTCCTCGCCGACCGGCAGATCGATTTCGACTACGGCGAAGAGGAGATGATGTCCCGACTGGCGGCGGTGGAGACCGTGGACGAACGGCCTGTGCTGCGCGTCGGGCAGGCGGTCTACAAGACCGTGATCGTGTCGAATATGCTCACGATCCGCCCCACCACCCTGTCGCTGCTGCGTGAATTTGCCGAAAAGGGCGGCGCAGTGATCTTCTGCGACGAGGCCCCTGCCTACGTGAACGCCGTGCAATCGGAAGAGCCCGCGCTGCTGGCGGAAACCTGCGTCCGCGTGCCCTATGAGGAGGAAGCGCTGACCGCCGCCGTGCGCGCCCATTCCGACGCGTTTACGGCGGTAACGGACGCGAACGGACAGCCGGAAAAGGCGGTCTTTGCCCAGGTGCGCCGCGGTTTCGGCGGCAAGGGCGTTGCCGTTGTGGCGCTGAACACGGACCGGGACGCCCCCAGAAAGGACCTCGTGCTGACGCTGCGGGCCCCGGCAGGGCTGCATCCTGAGGAGTGGGATCTGGACGAAGGGACCCGCCGGAACGCTGCCGCCCTGACGGAGGAGCAGGACGGGCTCTACCGCATCCGCCTTTCGCTGGAAGCGGGCGGCACCCGGTGCTTTGTCCTTGCGGAACAGGCGGACGACAGCCTGCCGCCGCTGCCGGAATATGAAACCGTCGGGGAAGCGACGCTGAC
>CAMVNL010000409.1 GCA_947168785.1 uncultured Clostridia bacterium
CCTGAGCACGCTGATGCTGGCGGGGATCCGGGATATCCTGATCATCTCCACCCCCACCGATACGCCCCGGTTTGAGGAGCTGCTGGGGGACGGCAGCCACTACGGCATCAACCTTTCCTATGCGGTTCAGCCCAGCCCCGACGGGCTGGCGCAGGCTTTCCTGATTGGCGAGGACTTCATCGGCGACGACACCTGCGCCATGATCCTGGGCGACAACATCTTCTACGGCGGTTATTTCAGACGGAACCTGGCGCAGGCGGTCAAAAACGCGGAAGCCGGCAGCGCCACGATCTTCGGTTACTACGTGAACGACCCTGAGCGCTTCGGCATCGTGGAGTTCGACAAACAGAAAAACGTGATCTCGGTGGAGGAGAAGCCGAAGAATCCCAAGAGCAACTACTGCATCACCGGCCTTTACTTCTACCCCAAGGGGGTGGCCGCGAAGGCGAAGCAGGTGAAGCCCTCCGCCCGGGGCGAGCTGGAGATCACCGACCTGAACCGGCTGTATCTGGACGACGGGAATCTGAAGGTGCAGATCCTCGGCCGCGGCTTCGCGTGGCTGGATACCGGCACCATGGACAGCCTGATGGAGGCCAGCACCTTCGTGCAGACGGTGCAGAACCGTCAGGGCGTGGTCATTTCGGCGCTGGAGGAGATCGCCTTTTTGGAAGGGTGGATCACAAAGGAACAGCTGATCGAATCGGCAAAGCTCTACGGCAAAAGCCCCTACGGCGAGCACCTGATGCGGGTGGCCGAGGATAAACTGGTATATTAAGCAGCTAAAGCAGCGGAGGACTGTGATATGACGATCATTGTGACCGGCGGCGCCGGTTTTATCGGAAGCAACTTTATTTTTCACATGCTCAAGGCCCATCCCGGCTACCGGATCGTGTGTCTTGACAAGCTCACCTACGCGGGCAATCTTTCCACGCTGAAAGACGTGATGGACCACCCCGATTTCCGCTTCGTGAAGCTGGATATCTGCGACAGGGAGGGCGTTTATAAGCTCTTTGAAGAGGAGAAGCCCGATATCGTGGTCAATTTCGCGGCGGAAAGCCACGTGGACCGCAGCATCGAGGATCCCTCCGTGTTCCTGCAGACCAACATTATCGGCACCAGCGTGCTGATGGACGCCTGCCGGAAGTACGGCATTCAGCGCTATCATCAGGTGAGCACGGACGAGGTCTACGGCGACCTGCCCCTGGACCGCCCCGACCTGTTCTTCACCGAGGAGACGCCCATCCACACCTCCAGCCCCTACAGCGCCTCAAAGGCCAGCGCGGACCTGCTGGTGATGGCCTATCACCGCACCTTCGGGCTGCCGGTGACCATCTCCCGGTGCTCCAACAACTACGGCCCCTATCACTTCCCGGAGAAGCTGATCCCCCTGATGATCGCCAACTGCCTCAACGACAAGCCCCTGCCGGTCTACGGCGAAGGCCTGAACGTGAGGGACTGGCTGTACGTGGAGGACCACTGCAAGGCCATCGACCTGATCGTACATAAGGGCCGTGTGGGCGAGGTGTATAACGTGGGCGGCCACAACGAGATGAAGAACATCGACATTGTAAAGCTGATCTGCAAGGCGCTGGACAAGCCCGAAAGCCTGATCACCTACGTGACGGACCGCAAGGGCCACGATATGCGCTACGCCATCGACCCCACCAAGATCCATTCAGAGCTGGGCTGGCTGCCGGAGACGAAATTTGCCGACGGCATTCAGAAGACCATTCAGTGGTATCTTGACAACCGCGAGTGGTGGGAGAACATCATCTCCGGCGAATATCAGAACTACTATGAAAAAATGTACGGGAACCGGTGATCTTCAGACAGTGATTTGCTGAGGCGAAAAACAGGTACTCCCGCAGAAAAGGCGTTGGGTTTCATGAAATCCGCGCTGAACCTGAAAATATGAAATCACCCCGGATGAACGGTTGTGCCGAACATCCGGGGTGTTGTTTTGCTGTTATGATGATGCGATTGTCATTTCGGAAACGGTCGTCCTATATGGCTTCCGACTTCCGACTGATGACTTCCGACTGAAACGGCGCAAGGCGCCGTGCTACATCAATACATTCCGCCGCCCTGTGCGCCGGCCATGGCCGCCGCAGCCGCCGCGTCAGCAGCGGGATCGGGCTTGTCGGTGACGAGGGACTCGGTGGTCAGCACCATGGCCGCCACGGAAGCCGCGTTCTGCAGGGCGGAACGGGTGACCTTCGTGGGATCCAGAATGCCGGCTTCCGCCATGTCCACATATTCCTCGGTGGCGAAGTTGAAGCCGTAGCCCTCCTTGCCGGAACGGCAGATGGCGTCGATGATGACGGAGCCTTCCATGCCGGCGTTGGCCGCGATCTGACGGATGGGCGCTTCAATGGCCTTCAGCACGATCTGAACGCCGGTCTTCTCGTCCGCGTTGTCGACGGTGTCAAGCAGCGCCTTGACGGCAGGAATGACGTTCAGCAGCGCGATGCCGCCGCCTGCCACGTAGCCCTCTTCCACAGCCGCCTTGGTGGCTGCGAGAGCGTCCTCGATGCGGAGCTTCTTTTCCTTCATCTCCACCTCGGTGGCCGCGCCCACATGGATGACCGCGACGCCGCCGGAGAGCTTTGCAAGTCTTTCCTGCAGTTTTTCTCTGTCGAAATCGGAGGTGGTGGTCTCGATCTGCGCTCTGATCTGCGCCACGCGGGCCTTCACTTCTTCGCTGCCGGTACGCTCGGTGA
>CAMVNL010000410.1 GCA_947168785.1 uncultured Clostridia bacterium
CTCCTTCCACGAAATGGGCTACATCCTGCCCGCCATGAACCTGATCACCGAGGAATACCCGGAGGACGAGGAGGCGGAGCGCCGCACGGCGGAGCTGATCCGTGGTATGCGCAGCCTTGTCATCGAGCGCAAGGTGCGCACCTTCTGGTCCGGGGACTATCAGGAGACGGAGCCCATCTATGAATTTCCCAACGACGTGTATCTGAAGGAGGGCGGCTTTGACCTGACCCGCCATACCGGGCGCGGCGAGCAGGCCATCCGCAACGCCCTGATGCTGCCCGCGCTGGTACGGCGCTGGGAGCTGAAAAAAGACGAGGTCGCGCTGGACCTCGCCGTGGGCCTTGCCAACTACGTGCTGGGCCCCTCCCGCTATTTCAACTACAAAATGGAGTTCTTCGGCCACGTACACTCGGCGGCGTGGTTCGCCTACGGCCTTGTGTATCTCGGCCGACTGACGGAGAACCGGACCTATATTGAAAAGGGAAAGGCCATCTACGACTATATCCGATCACTGTCCTCCTCCTTCGGCTGGGTGCCGGAATACGCCCAGTGGCACCCCATGGAGGAAGAGCACTGCGAGACCTGCTGCGTGCGGGATATGATCATCTGCGCCCGGGAGCTGATCCGGTGCGGATATTCCTCATACTGGGACGACCTGAACCGCTTCGCCCGGAACATGCTGATGGAAAATCAGGTGCGCTACACCGGCTATGTGACCGTGGACAACACCCTGCCGGACGGGGACGGCATCACCTACCGGGACATCGACAAGCGGATGGTGGGCGGCTTTACCGGCGGCAGCGAGCCCAACTCCATTTCGCTGCAGCGCTTCCGCTCCATCGCGGGCTGCTGCGTGGGCACCGCCCCCACGGCCCTGAAAACCGTATGGGACAGCGTGATCACCGAAGAAAACGGCGTTTTCGTCGTGAATATCCCCTGCGATAAAGAGACGGACGCCGTCAGAGTGGAATCTGAGCTGCCCAACCGGGGCAGGCTGCGGATCATCGCGAAGAAGGACGGCGCTTTCGCCTTCCGCACGTATCACTGGATGGGCAACGTGCAGGTGACGAAGATCAACGGCGACGCGGCGGCGGAGCTGACCGACGAGGGTCTGTTCCAAGCGGACCTGAAGGCCGGGGACGTGTTTGAGCTTTCCTTCCCGCTGCGCACGAAATGGGTGAAAGAGACCGTGCGGGGAACCGCCTTCCGGGTGGCGTGGCGCGGCTGCGACGTGGTGGACCTGCTGCCCCGCGGCGAGCACGTGCGGCTGTTCCAGCGGGACCTGACGAAGCCCAAGTATTACCCGAGGCCGGAGGACGTGGTCTACACCGGCGCGGCGAATTACGGGCCCACGCAGCAGAGCGGGAAGAAGTAGCACGGCGCCTTGCGCCGTTGGCAGATGCAAGATGTAAGATACTCAACTTTCCCCCTTGACGGATTTACGCAAATTGGCGGTTTGTCGAACCGTTGCGATGGCGCGCCGCAGGCGTATAATGGTAGCGCGGCTGCCCACAGCCGCCCGCAACGCGATTCCGATTTTTGAACGCCGGTTGCCAGAAAACGTTTATTTAACAAGTTGTTTTCGCCACGAACCGCCTTCGGCGGGGCGGCTGTGGGTAGCCGCGCTACCCCATGGGTAAGGTTTTCGCGCAGCCAGTAACAGCCCGACAAATCCCCTTTTTCCGACGTAGGAAAGTTGAGTAAGATATAAGTTAAGATATAAGTATAAAATAGACGGCGTCGGGGGGACCGATGCCGTCTGATTGTTTATTTGCCGCCGGGCGCTGCGTTTGGCGGGCCGCACGGTACTTACCATATAATATAATCCGCAAGGCCGGTGTGGTCCAGCAGCTCCCGCAGGGCGGAGGTATTGCCGTCGTTATCCACGCACACCATCACACGGGCGCGGTCCACGTACTCCGACGATTTGGCCGCGTTATTGGCCTCGGAACAGACGCTGAGGATAAAGGCGGTGGGCACGTCGTCTTTATAGGCGAACAGGCCCAGGGGGTCCGGCTCGTCCTCCGGCTGCCGGCTGAGGCGCGCGTCCACGGCGAACTGCTCCGCGCCGCAGGTCAACAGGCTGCCGCCGTAACGGTTATCCCGCGCCATGGCGTCCGCCGTCAGGCCGTTCACGTCGCACATGAGGATCAGCTGCCCCGTGCCGGTCACGTCCAGCGCCTGGGCCAGGAAGTCCAGCAGAATGGAGTTTTCCCCCTGATCGGCCACGTCCGCCCCGCTGAAATAGGCGGTGCGCAGCCCCAGGTCGTAGGGGAAGCTGACGTGGTCCAGCACCACGTAAGAGAAGCCCCCCTCCAGCGCGACGCGCATCAGGCCGGTGAGATACTCCACCGTCTCCGGCAGATAGGGGTCCAGCCACAGGCTGCCATCGCTGTCAACCAGCGGTTCGTCGGGATCGTCGAAATCCATCACCGCCAGCTTGTCGTCATAGGCGGAAGCGGCGCTGTCGCGGAAGCAGCTGATATACGCCGCCGTGCGCACGTTCAGCGCCTCCAGCGCGGTCACGGTCTCCCAGGCGTTTTCCACCGTGTAGTCGCCGGCGGAGCCCCGGGCCAGCTCGGTGGGGAAGACGATATTGCCGCCCTCGTCCTTCAGCTCAAACAGGGCGGTATTGCAGCCGGAAGCTTCCGTCAGCCGCTTCAGCTCCTCGGGGCTGTAGCCCGCCAGCTCCTCCGCGGAAATATGGCTGGCCCGGATA
>CAMVNL010000411.1 GCA_947168785.1 uncultured Clostridia bacterium
GTTTTCCAAGTAAGAAGAGATCTCCTCCGCCCGGTAGCCCAGCGAGAGGTAGATATCGGTGAAGCCGTCCCGCGCCAGCTTTTTCAGCAGGTAGTCCAGCACCGGGCGGTTCACCACCCGCAGCATGGGCTTGGGCGTTTTTTCGCTCAGGGGCAGCATGCGGCTGCCCAGTCCCCCGCACATCACAACAGCATTCATTGTTTCAGATCCTTTCGTCGTTCTCGGCATTATTATTTCCTGTCCCATGGATTTTTAGACATAAAATGATTGCGGAGGGCGCGTTTTTGTGATAGAATGGCTGCGGCAATCATCAGGAAAGGGCCGCGGGGCGCAGCACGCCCGCGGCGATCGGCAAACCACATGGACCACGTTTATCTTTTTACAGACGGCGCATGCTCCGGCAACCCCGGGCCGGGGGGCTACTGCGCCATTCTGCGGTGGGGCCGCATCGAACGGACCATCAGCGGCAGTGAAAAGGAAACCACCAACAACCGCATGGAACTGACCGCGGTGATCGAGGGGCTGAAAGCGCTGAAGCGCCCCTGCTTCGTCACGGTGACCTCCGATTCCAAATACGTCTGCGACGCCGTCAACCGGCGGTGGCTGGCCTCATGGATCAAAAAGGGCTGGAAAAAGAGCGACGGCAAGCCGGTGCTGAACCCGGACCTGTGGCAGGCCCTGAACGAACTGATGCAGGTCCATAAGACGGAATTCGTCTGGATCAAGGGCCACGCCGGCCACCCGGAGAACGAACGCTGCGACGCGGTGGCGGTGAGCGAATATCAGAAATATTTATAACGAAAAACAGACAGCCCCGAAAAACCGGCGGGCTGTCTGTTTTTGATATATGGGTTCAGATAATGATACAGATCAGGCCGCTGCAGCCCTCGTTGATGACCTTTTCCAGCGTCTGCTGCAATTTTTGGCGGGCCTCAAAGGGCATGTGGGTCAGCTTGGCTTTCAGCCCCTCGTTGACCAGATCGTCCAGCGACTTGCCGAAGATGTTGGATTCCCAGATCTTGGAGGGGTCCTCCTCGAAGCCGGCCAGCAGGTATTTCACCAGCTCCTCGCTCTGCTTTTCGCTGCCCACCACCGGGGCGATCTCCGTCTTGATATCCGCCCGCAGCAGGTGGATGGAGGGCGCGCCGGCTTTCAGCCGCACCCCGTATTTGCTGCCCTGCCGCACGATCTCCGGCTCCTCCAGCGTCATCTCGTCGATGGAGGGCATCACGATGCCGTAGCCGGTGGTGTTGACCTCCTCCAGCGCCTTTTCGATGCGCCCGTAACGCTTTTTCGTCTCCGCCAGCTCCTCCAGCAGGCTGATCAGGTCCGTATCGGAGGCGATCTCCCGCCCCGCGATGCCGGAGATCACGCCGTAGTACAGAGAATCATCCAGCCGGGCGCTGAGCACCGCCGCCCCGGTGCCGAAGCTGATCCGCTCCGCCTCGGCGGCGGCGATCTCCGGGGATGCGGTCATGGCGGCGGAGAAATCCGCCAGCTCCCGCAGCTTTGTGATCTCGGCGGAGGCGCCCCGGACGATATCGAACAGCTCCTGCCGGACGGCGCTGTCGGCGGGCAGTCCGCTGAGCCAGCCGGGGAAATTGACCGTGATCTTTTTCAGCGGGAATTCAAACAGGATCTCCGACAGGATCCGCTTGATCTCCTCCTCCGTCAGCTTCAGGCAGTTGACAGGGATCACCGGCACGCCGTATTTTTCCGTCAGCCGCGCCGCCAGGTTCACGGCGGGGGCGCTCTGGGGATAGACGCAGTTGAGCAGCGTCACGAAGGGCTTGCGGATCTCCTTGAGCTCGGTGATGACCCGCTCCTCCGCCTCCTCATATTCCTCCCGCGGGATCTCGCTGATGCTGCCGTCGGTGGTGACCACCAGCCCGATGGTGGAATGCTCGGTGATCACCTTTTTGGTGCCGATCTCCGCCGCCATATTGAACGGTATCTCCTCTTCAAACCACGGCGTTTTCACCATGCGGGGCTCGTCGTCCTCAATATAGCCCAGCGAGGACGGCACGATGTAGCCCACGCAGTCCACCAGCCGCACGTTCATTTCCGCGTGCTGCCCCAGCGTGATGCGCGCCCCCTTTTCGGGGATGAACTTCGGCTCGGTGGTCATGATGGTCCTGCCGGCGGCGGACTGGGGCAACTCGTCCGTCATGCGCTCTTTTGAAAAATCCGCCGGGGCGTTGGGCAGGATCAGTGTTTCGCAGAATTTTTTGATAAAGGTGGATTTGCCCGTCCGGACGGGGCCCACCACGCCGATATAGATATCGCCGCCCGTCCTCTGTGTGATGTCCCTGTAAATATCGGTGCTGGTCATGTTGAATTCCTCCGTGGTTTTGATGTTCAGTAGATGATATGCCGCCGCCCCGGACAATATGACCGAAAGAAAAAAATGCACAGAAATCCCCCCGCCGATTTGGCGATTTCGGCGGTTTTCGGCCGGATATCGAATTTTTTGTTGATAAAATCACCCTTTGGTGCTATATTTTAAAAGAATAAATATGTCCGACAGGAGTGAATCGTTATGACAGTCGTAAAAGCCATTTTTTCCAACTTCCCCGCCTTTCTGATGGCGATTTTCCTCACGATCCTGCCCTATAAGGGACTGGAGCTGCCCGTGATCAACGCCGCCAAGGAGGACAGCAGAATGGTGGTGGAGATGATCGCGGACACCCATCTGGAAAACAAGGAGTTCCTC
>CAMVNL010000412.1 GCA_947168785.1 uncultured Clostridia bacterium
ACCGGCACGTCGCGCAACGTTTTCATGCTGTTTTCCTCCTGTCGCTTAAATCATGATTTTGCGCGCCATCTCATCGTTGATGGCCACGCGTGATTCCTTTACCTTGACGATGACGTTACCGTTCAGCGACGTAATGACCGTCACGGTTCCGCCTACCACAAAGCCCAAATTTTCAAGGTGCTTCTTCACTTCCGGGCTGCCGCCGATTTTGCGGATCACGGATTCCTCTCCGGGATTCGCGTAACACAACGGGATCATTCTGAACATCTCCTGTATTGTTAGCCTAATCTAACTAACATGCCAAAAATCAAAAGTTAGGCAGCCCTAACTTTCACCATCATTATAGTAAGTTGTAACTAACTTGTCAACCCCCAAATTTCACAAAATGGAGGTTTACTTTTTTTTCGACGGTTGTTATAATGTTTTATAATGACAGGGGCGCGGCGAAAAACAAAAGGCATCCCTGAAAAAAGGAGCAGGCACAAATGGAGAGCACGCTAATCGGGGAGGCGCTGAAATACGCCAAAGCGCTGTTTGAGAACGACAGCAGCGGGCATGATTATTTCCATACGCTGCGGGTCTGCAAGACGGCGCTGACATTGGCGGAGGCGGAACACGCCGATCCGCTGGTCACCGGTCTGGCGGCGGCGCTGCACGACGCGGACGACCGCAAGCTGTCGCCGGGAACGGCTGAAACGAAAGCCAACGCCCGCGCCTTTCTGCGCGAAAACGGCGTTGATCCGCAGACGGAGGAGAGAATTCTGACGGCCATCGGCGAGGTCTCCTACCGGGGGACGGATTCCGTGACGCCCTCTACCATAGAGGGAAAATGCGTACAGGACGCTGACCGGCTGGACGCCATCGGGGCCGTCGGGATCGCCCGCGCCTTTGCCTACGGCGGCGCGCACGGCAGGCCCATGCACGACCCGGCCGTACCGCCGGAAACGAACATGGACGCGGTGCGGTATTACGCCCATGAAGCCACCACGGTGAACCACTTCTATGAGAAGCTGCTGAAGCTGAAAGCGATGATGAACACCGACGCCGCCAGACGGATGGCGGAGGAACGGGACCGCTATATGCGGGCGTTTCTCGAAGAGTTTTACGCGGAATGGGAGGGAGAACGATGACGGTCACAGAGGAGATCAGGGCGGCGCTGCTGTCCCTGCAGAACGAGACCTTCCGGGATTTCAACGCGAAACTGATCCCGGGCGTCAACGACGACCGTGTGATCGGCGTGAAGACGCCGGAGCTGAAGGCGCTGGCGAAGCAGTTCGGCCAGCGAAGCGATATCGGCAATTTTCTGAACGACCTGCCCCACCTGTATTTTGCGGAAAAGCAGCTCCACGCGTTTCTGATCGCCGATATCAAGGATTTCGGCGACTGCCTTGCGGCGGTGGAATCGTTTTTGCCCTACGTTGACAACTGGGCCACCTGCGACCAGCTCTCCCCCGCCGTCTTCAAACGGCGCAGCAAGGAACTGCTGCCGCATATTGACCGCTGGATCGCCTCCGGCGAGACGTACATGATCCGTTTCGGGATATTGAACCTGATGCGCTATTTCCTTGACGGGGATTTCGACCCGGTCTATCCGGAGAAGGTGGCGACAGTGCGGTCGGAGGAATACTACGTCAATATGATGATCGCGTGGTATTTCGCCACCGCCCTCGCCAAGCAGTACGACGCGGCGATCCCCTATCTGCAAAACAATCGCCTTGACGGTTGGACCCACAATAAGACGATCCAAAAGGCCAGAGAGAGCTATCGCATCACCCCGGAGCAGAAGGAGTATCTGAAAACGCTGAAACGGTAAAGAAAGAGCGTCCCCGACTGCAACGGCTCCCCCGTTAACCACTATTTCAGGAAGGTGTCAGAATGAACATCATAAAATACGTGTTCTATTTTTCACCCCATCAGGACGACGAGCTGCTGAACCTCGGCGCGGCCATGTGTAAGGATATCGACGCCGGTTACGAGGTTTTCTGCGTGCTGTGCACCGACGGCGGCGCCAGCGGGGCGCGGCTGTTGATCGGCGACGGGGGATGCTGCCAATGGCATGAAGGGCGACACGGCTATTCCATGGACCGGGCGGCCTTTACCGACGCGCGGGACCGGGAGTTCACCGAATGCTGCCGTGCCTTGGGCGTGAAAGAAGACCATATTCTCATTCCTCAAAACCGCATGGCCGACGGAGGCAGTACCGTAGAGGGCGCAAAACAGATCATACGGAACGCCATCAAAGCCTATCCGCCAGAGCAGGTCGCGGTGAAGACGCTGGCGCCTGTTGACTGGCAACACCAGAACGTGGATCACACCGCCCTTGCCAAGGCGGCGCTGCAACTGAGGGTAGAGGGCGGCTGCGCGCTGATGGAAGAATATCTGGAGACCATCCTGTTCCCCGCCCCGGAGGGAACCGCGATTCCGGAAACCGTCACGCCGGACGAAGCGCAGAGAAAACGGCTGCTGACCGCCGCCGATAGCTATTGCCGCTGGCAGCCGGAGGAAGGCCGCTTCGCCGTGGGGTTCCATTCCGTCGCCGACGAGTTTATCGAATTCAGGAAAGAACAGCTTTCGAGATTGATGATACGGAGGTAGAGAGGATTTGTTGAGCTGAAGTTAGGCGCGCCTTCGGCGCTGAGTTAGGCGGCTGTGCCTGAGTTAAGCGTGCCTGACGGCACTGAGTTAAGCGGCGCTGACGCGCCTGAG
>CAMVNL010000413.1 GCA_947168785.1 uncultured Clostridia bacterium
TCTGCTTCAGTTTGCGCAGATAGGCGATCAGGTCCTCGTGGCTGGGCCGGTCGCCCCGGTCCACCAGGTCGCCCGTGATCAGGATCACGTCCGCGCCGTCGGTCTCGCAGGCCTGCTTCAGCGCCTGCTCGCTCACGTCCGGCTGCATGCGGATATTTTCAGGCGTACCCTCCAGCATCATCCGGCGGGAAATGTAGTGGATATCGGACATGACGACAAATTTCATCGGCGGTCGCCCCTTTTCTCGATCGTTTTTTCTTATCATAACACAGCCGCGCGGAAAACGCAAGGGCGGAACAGCGACGGCAGACTTCGCCGATAACGGCTGACGAAGCCCCCGAAAAGAATGGAAAGTGTTGATTTATGGGGCTTTACATTTCCGCAGATTGCTGTTATAATGAAAAGTAAATAAGGTCTAATCATCCGGATGAGAAGGTATTTTTATGATAGGTTCGTATAAACTGAAGAAAATACTCATCGTGCTGCTGGCGCTGGTGGTGCTGGTGGAAAGCGTCGTGCTGATCGGCAAAAAGGGCGGCTCAGGCTCCTACGTGATCGACGTAACGCTGAATATGAGCTTCGACGGCATGGAGAAGGCGATCAGCGGCAGCATCGGTACGGCGATTTCCGACGCCATCGCGGGCATCCGCGCGGGCGAACTGAAAAAGGACAGCATCAAGAACATGGTCACGGGGCTGATCCACTCCGATTTCATCGTCAACACGGTGATGTCCATGTCCTATCCGCTGCTGTATCAGACCCTGACGGAGCTGGGCATGCTGGATTTCGCCACCTTTATGGATCTTTACGCCACCGGTCCGCTGCTGGCAGGCAAGCTGGAGGGCAAGCCCTATACCTGCGTGGATAAGGACGGGACCCGCAAGCCCCTGACGGAAGTGCTGAACAACGTGGGCGACGATTGGACCTATATGGATACCAAGGTGAGCTATGAGGACGAGGACGGCGAGACCCGCGAGACCACCCTGTGGAATTCCATTCAGTGGGGCGTGAAGGACGAGGATTCCTTCTACACCGCCATGAACGACATGGGCGAGGGCCTGCGGGGCGTGCTGGAGGTGGCCATGCAGGGCAAAGAGCGCGTCATCAACGTGAACGTACTGGACGTGCTGCTGAAATTCGACAAGATCCCCTTCAATATGGACGCCGCCACCATCTACCACGCCTCCGGCCAGAGCGGCTATGAGCTGTGCCTGGTCCCGCTGTTCAACTCCCTCGGCCTTGAAGAGGGCGACTATCCGGCGGTATCGGAATTCAACGGCTACACCAACGTAGGCGATATGTGGAAGGCCATCTTCGGCCCGGTCGGGAAGCTGGCGGAAAAAATCGAGAACGCCCCCGTCAACATGCTGACCAATATGCTGGTCAACTTTGCCAATCTGGTAGAGACGGGCAAATTCAAGGAGTACATGGAGCACCTGCGGCTGGACGCGGAATATAACAAGCTGGCGGCGTTGGTCATGGGCTTCCACGACGGCCTGCTGTTCAACCTGGGCGACGCGCTGATTGAGATCATCGAGGAGACCGGCCTGAACCTCTCCGGCAATTTCAACGACCTGCTGGACAGCTTCGTCAAGGTGCTGACCAAGAAAGAGGGCGACATGCCCGATATGGACGTTTCCGGTCTGATGGCCTGCGCCACCGAAAAGACGCTGGGGAACGGCGCGACGGTCTATGAGGCCGACGCGGACAAGGTGATCGAGTTCATGGTCAACTATCTGATGGACGATCAGATCGTGGCGGCCGTCGTGAACGCCACCAGCCTTGCGGGCACACCGGAGGGAGACGCCATTATCGCCGGTGTGGAAAAGAGCGAAGAGGGCCTGCGGCAGCTGGTGAACGCCCTGCTGCCCCTGCTGCTGAAAAAGCTGGACGCCGCGGCGTAACCTGACTGACGACGAATCAACGCAACGGATTTCCGGTCCCCCGGGGATCCGTTTTTCGTTTATCGCGGATTTTTTTGTGGGATACCGTAATACAGATTGGCGGGATCCAGACAGAAGGACCATCCCGTAGAGGGCGGCGAACGTCTCGCAAAAATCCGTGGCGGATCATTTTTCTGTTGCGTTTTGTTCCCTCCGGTGGTAAGATGAAACTATACCGATTACTGCAAGGAGCGAAGAGAAAAAATGACCATTACTGCCCATTCCGGCGCCTTCGGTACGCCGGATAATTCCATCGAATTCGTCAAAAAGGTGCTGGAGGAGAACTGCGAGATCTTTGAGATCGACGTCTCCTTCCGTCCCGACGGCACCCCTGTGATCATTCACGACGGCCACCCCAAGGCGAACGAAGGGATCCTGCTGCGGGACGTGCTGTCGATGGCGGCGCAGCACCCCTCCGTCAAAATGAACCTCGATCTGAAATCCACGGCGAACCTGCCCGCGGTGGACGAGCTGCTGGACCGCTTCGGCCTGACGGAACGCGCCTTTTTCACCGGCGTGACGGAAGGCTGGACGAAGACGGTGCAGGAAAACAGCCGCATCCCCTATTACCTGAACGGGGACGTGGCGCCGTGGAGCCGCAGCAGGGAATCCGCCATGGTTTCGCTGGCGGATAAGATCGTCCGGCTCGGCGCGGTGGGGTTTAACACCCATTACAGCAACTGCCGCCCCGCCATGATAAAGGTCTTGCATGAGAAGGGGCTGCCCGTCTCCGTCTGGACGGTCAACGATGAAAAGAACGC
>CAMVNL010000414.1 GCA_947168785.1 uncultured Clostridia bacterium
TCCTCCGCCGCCGCGTCACGGCGGGCTTTCGCCGCGGGGTAATCTTCCATAAAGCTGTCGATATCGGAATAGGCCTCGCTCAGATTCACGTGGCGCGCGGCCCACAGATAGGGCTTCATCGTTCTGCCGTAGGAACGACGCGCCCGGTTGCCCTCCCGGATGGCGGCGTTCTTTGCCTTCTTTTCTTCTTTCGTATCCTCCGGCAGGTCGTAGAGGGCTTCATATTCCGCCGGGGAGAAGGTCGTGACGGCGCCGCGGGGGAGGGTGGATTGCCGTTTCGCGGCGCGGGCCATGCGGATCATATCGCCCCGCAGCTGTTTTTCCTCCTTCGTTTCCGCCCGGGGCAGCTTCACCGCCCGCTCTTCCAGGCGGCTGTTGTCCTGCCCGGGGGCGGCGGCCGCCAGCTCCCGGCACAGCGCCAGCGCCGCCTTGCCGAAGGGGGTGGTATAGCGGGTCAGCTCGCTGTGGACGAACCGGGCGATGGCGATCTCCTCATTTTCCGCCCAGATCCGCTTGTTTTCGCGGCGGCGTTCCCGCTTGTCTTCGCCGCTCTTGCGCAGCGCCAGGGGGGTCTTTTCCAGATGCTCCCGCATGGCAAAGACCGCTTCGCATGCCTCGCAGTAGATATCGTCCGCCGCCACGCCCGCGTTTCTGTCCTCCACGGCGCTGCGGATGCGGATCACCCGCAGCACGGATTTCTGATCCGTATCGGTCAGGTCGTAGAAAAACCAGGGGATCACATCCACGGCAGCGCCGATCAGCGAGAATTTCAGCAGCTCGTCCAGCAGGGGATAGAGCAGGTTGTCAGGCTTGTAATTGCCCTTTTCATCGTAGACGTTCAGCACGGAATAGTCGGTGCCGTCAAAGCCGTTGCGTTTATAGACCCACGGCACGAACAGGTTGGTCAGCGCTCCGACGGCGCCGCCCACGTAGGTGTCGATCACGCCGAAGGAACCGTCGATGCGCTCGCCGCTGAGGTACTGCTGGTAGTCGCGGATATCCGATTCGATGGACCGGTCGATGACCTCCGTTGTTTCCCAGAACCGGTTGAGGAAAAAGAAGATGAAGATGAACGCAAGGCTCTTTTTATAGGTCAGCGCCAGCCCCAGGGTGATGAACACCTGAGAGATGTTTTTCACCAGCTTGAAGCCCCGCTTGCCGAATTTGCCGATCATCCAGGGGGAGAAGATCATGGCCCACATGGAGGAGTTGTAGGAGACGGTATCCATGATGCCGTAGGTGGTCATGGACCCCATCTTGCCGTAGTAGAACACCCACTGCATCAGCACGTTTTTGCAGTCCTCCATGAAGTTGTTCCAGTTGTCGGAGCACTTGATCCAGAACAGCTTGTTCTTGGCCACCTCCCGCAGGGCGTCCCGCAGGCTCACGCCCGCTGCCCGGGAGCGGGGCTCCACGATGCGTTCGCTGACGCCGTAATAGGCCGTCAGGCTCATGGCCACGCCCACCACGATGATGCCGGGGTAGACCAGCCGGTAGGTCTTCATGCTGAACAGATCCCCGCCGGCCACCACGTCGCTCATCACCGGGATCAGCAGCCCCGTGATGGTGGGGGCCAGATTGTGGATCAGGGAGGAGACGGTCATGATCTTCACCCGCTCGGCGGAGTTGGGGGAGATCACGTACACCAGATTGCTCACGCCGGTCATATACCAGTTCTGGATATAGCCCTGAATCTGGCTGAGCACGAAGAGGGAGACCACCATGGGGTAGTAGGAGAGTTTTTCATAGGGATAGAACAGCGCCAGCAGCGACAGCAGGCCGCTGGGCACCGCCAGCTTCACGAACACCCGGTATTTGCCCGCCCGGGAACGGAGGTTGTCGATGATCCAGGCGTTCAGCGGGGCAAGGGCGTAGCCGATGGCGGTGCAGATATAGCCGAGGATCAGCAGGTCCCGGTGGGTCATGTGCAGCGTCATGGCGGTAAAGGGGTTGTTGACGGAAAAGCTGATGCCGAAGGTGGTGGCCAGCCGCATGCCCATCCACCCCACCGACAGCATGAGGTATTCCTTATACGCCACGTATTCCCCCGTGGCGGGGATCTTCCAGTAGGCGACCACGTCGCCGATCAAGGTTTTCGCTTTGTCGATCAGTACCATCGTCAGTCCTCAAAAATGAGCGTGATAACGCTTTTTGCGGGCAGAAAGAAGAGCCGCTCCGGCGTCGTTTGTTCCAGATCATGCGCCGGGTCGGTGAGATAGACCTCTTTCGGTGTTTCCGGCAGCAGGATATGCCGCCCCGCGCCGGGGTTGGCCACTACCGCCACGGTCCGTCCGTCCTTGGTGAACGCCGCGCATAAAAGGCCCTTCCCCGCGTCGGCCTTGACGCGCACGCTGCCCGGTTCGATGAACTTCGTGAAGTTGCCGAAGGCGTAATAGCGCTTGGTGGGCTCAAAGGTGCGGCTGTCGTCGTTTTCATAGAGCAGCCCGTCGCAGTAATCCACGTTGGAAACCGCGATCCACAGCTGCCACGCGGTCACGTTCAGCAGCGTCAGGTCCTCGAGAATGACCTTCGTCTGTTCCAGCGCGGAATCCATGCCGTAGTCCCTGCCGCCCTTCATGTGGGTCCATTCGCTGGTGCGCACGGCCACGCCCGGGTAACACAGGTCCATAAACGCCCGGTAGCGCCTGAGAAAGGAGGCGCGGGAGGGCATGAGCTTCG
>CAMVNL010000415.1 GCA_947168785.1 uncultured Clostridia bacterium
CCTGCCCTGCCGGGAAAATCGGGCCTTTGCCCTGCGCGCGCTTCATCTTTTTTTTCGTACGTTTTTCCGCTTCTCTGCTTGACTATTATCCGGCGGCTTGGTATGATTAAATATTGGCAAGAATGACTTCATCATTGATCTGACAGGAGCAAAACGCCATGCCAAGATACAAAACGGACAAGCGGCGGGACGTTCCCCCGCCTGAAGGCAGCAACAAACTGAAAAAAGGTCAGACCGGACATGCCATCCGGCGGCTGATCCCCTACTATAAGCCCTATTGGGGCACCATGGTCATGGATCTGTTCTGCGCGGCCATGACCACCGTCTGCGAGCTGGTGCTGCCGCTGATCGTGCGGCGCATCACCAACGCCGCTACCGGCGCTTCCGCCGAGGCGCTGACGGCGCGGCTGATATTGACCATGGGCGGGGTATATATCGTTCTGCGGCTCATCGACGCCGCGGCCTCTTACTACATGAACAGCATCGGTCACATTATGGGCACCTATATTGAGACGGACCTGCGGGCTGACCTGTTCGGCCACCTGCAGAAGCTCTCCGTCAGCTATTACAACGACGCCAAGGTGGGCGTGCTGATGAGCCGCATCACCAACGATATGTTTGATATCACGGAGTTCGCCCACCACTGCCCGGAGGAATTCTTCATCGCGGGGGTCAAGATCGTGGGCGCTTTCGCGATCCTGTGTACCGTCAACGTGCCCCTGACGCTGATCGTCTTCGCGCTGCTGCCGGGGATGGTTTACTGCATGTACCGCTTCAACCGGCGGCTGAAGGACAGCTTCACCCAGCGCAGAAAGCATGTGGGAGAGCTGAACGCCCAGATCGAGGACTCGCTGCTGGGCATCCACGTGGTGAAATCCTTTGCGGGCGAAGACATTGAAAACGCCAAATTCGCCGAGGGCAACAAGGGGTATTTCAAGATCCAGCAGGTAGTCTACCGCTGCATGGGCGAATTTCAGGGCATCTCCCGCCTGTTCGACGGGCTCATGTATATCATCACCGTCATGGTGGGGGCGTTTTTCATCATTCACAAGCAGATCAACGCGGCGGACCTGATCGCCTATCTGCTCTACGTGACCACCCTGTTCGCCTCCATCCGCACCATCCTGCAGTTCGCGGAGCAGTTCTATAAGGGTATTACGGGCATTGACCGCTTTGCGGAGATCATGGACACGGACCCGGAGATCAAGGACAAACCCGGCGCGCAGGTGATGGAAAAGGCCGAGGGTGAGATCCGCTTCGACGACGTGACCTTCGTCTACAACGGCACCACGGCGGAGGTCATCCACAACCTGAACCTGACGGTCAAAAAGGGCGAGAACCTCGCCATCGTGGGGCCCTCCGGCGCGGGCAAGACGACCCTCTGTTCGCTGATCCCCCGGTTTTATGAGCCCACCAAGGGGCGCATTCTGATCGACGGGAAGGACATCGCCGACTACACCCAGCGGTCATTGCGGCAGAACGTGGGCATCGTGGAGCAGGACGTGTACCTGTTCAGCGGCACCGTGCGAGAGAACATCGCCTACGGCCGACCCGGGGCCACTGACGAAGAGATTGAGACCGCCGCCCGCCTCGCGGACGCTTACGACTTCATCATGGCCCTGCCCAACGGCTTTGATTCCTACGTGGGCGAGCGGGGCGTGAAGCTCTCCGGCGGGCAGAAGCAGCGGATCTCCATCGCCCGGGTGTTCCTCAAGAACCCGCCCATCCTGATTCTGGACGAGGCCACCAGCTCGCTGGACAACGAGAGCGAGCGGCAGGTGAGGCAGTCCCTCAGCAAGCTGGCCAAGGGCCGCACCACGCTGACCATCGCCCACCGGCTGACCACCGTCAAAAACGCCGACCGCATCATCGTGCTGACCGAAAAAGGCATTGAGGAGGAAGGCACCCACGAGGAGCTGTTCGCCAAAGGCGGGCTGTATGCCGAGATGTATAAAATGTATGCGGAAGAATGATTGATACAAAGATGAAAGATGAATGATCAAAGATGAAAGTCGGGGCCTGCGGCCGGCATCGTATAGATAGTCCGAAATAGAATCAAGCCCGCAAGGGCTTCCGATTTTCATCTTTCATCTTTCCGCTTTCATCATTGTTATGAAAGATTTTACAAAGGAGTATCACCCTATGCTGTTCCATTCCCTCTCCGCCGCGCCGGAGATCGCCACCGAGCTGGCGGAAAATTTACAGGAAAACATCGACGCGCTGACCGATCTGCCCACCAGCAAGGCGGAGGCCGGCGTCTATCTGAAAAACCTGCTCACCATGCTGGAGGAGTTCGCCGTCACCTACGGCGGCAAGCTGATCATCGCCCTGATCATCCTGATCGTCGGCTTCAAGATCGTCAACGCCTCCACCCGCAAGCTGGGTAAGGCCAAGGGGCTGGCCAAGCTGGAAGCAGCCACCAAGAACTTCATCGTCAACGCCATCGGGGTGCTCATCAAGGTCATCATCGGCGTTACCGCGCTGGCGATTCTCGGCATTCCCATGTCCTCCATCATCGCGGTAATCGGCTCCTGCGGCCTCGCCATCGGCCTGGCACTGCAGGGGTCGCTGGCCAACATTGCCGGCGGCTTCGTGCTGGTGATCGCCAAGCCCTTTTCCATCGGCGACTTCATCATCACCGGGGATATTTCCGGCACGGTGGAAGAAAT
>CAMVNL010000416.1 GCA_947168785.1 uncultured Clostridia bacterium
GGAGAGGGTGAAAAGCTTCGTCTTGTGTTCGACAGAGCTTCCGGCGGCAGAAAGGTACTTCGGCTCCGGCATGTGGAATCCCCCGATGTGCTCGGGTTGGAGTTTGAAACCTATCTGATGGACCGCCAGCGGAGCTGCAGGAACAAGTGCGTTTTCTGCTTCATCGATCAGCTTCCCAAGGGGCTGCGCCCCAGCCTTTACTTCAAGGACGACGACTCCCGTCTGTCCTTTCTGTTCGGCAACTACATCACGCTGACCAACCTTTCGGAACACGACGTGGAACGCATCATTCGTTATCACATCAGTCCCGTCAACGCCTCCGTGCATACCATGAACCCGGAACTGCGGGTGAAGATGATGAAAAATCCCCATGCGGGGGAATCGCTGGCGCTGCTGAAGCGCTTTTCCGACGCGGGCATCGCCATCAACGCGCAGCTGGTGCTGTGCCCCGGCGTCAACGACGGTGACGAGTTGACCTTTTCGCTGGAAAAACTGGCGGAGCTGGAGAGCGTTGCCAGCATCGCCGCGGTACCGGTGGGGCTGACAAAATACCGGGAGGGGCTCTATCCCTTGCGCTGTTACGAACCGGCGGAGGCGGCGGCCGTGATCGATCTGATCGACGGCTTCAACGCCCGTCTGGCGGAGCAGGGCAGGGAGAAGCTTGCCTATCCGTCGGATGAGTTCTTTCTGCTTTCCGGCAGGCCCATCCCGCCCTATGAATATTACGGTGACTTTCCCCAGCTGGAAAACGGCGTGGGGGCTTTCGCTCTGACCTCCCACGACTTTTACAGCCGTTTGGAGGAGACGGAAGGGGACGGCGAAAAAAGGCTGCTGTCGGTGGCCACCGGCGCGGCGGCGGCTCCGCTGCTCCGTGAGATCGCGGCGGCGTTTTCGAAAAAGTTCCCCGGCACGGTCATCGACGTGTTTGAGATCAAAAACGAGTTTTTCGGCGAGCGCGTCACGGTGGCGGGCCTGATCACCGGCGGCGACCTGATCCGCGCTTTGAAGGGCAAGCTGCGCCCCGGCACGGTGCTGCTGCTGCCCTCTGTGATGCTGAAAAGCCGGGAAGGGCCCATCTTTCTGGACGACGTCTCCGTGGAGGACGTGAAAAACGCCCTCGGCGTGAAGGTGGAAGTGACCGACTGCGGCGGCGACGCGCTGTTTGAGTCATTTTCAAGCGTATATAGCGGATAATTGTTTGCGTGCAAGGAAAGATTTGTCTGGAAGATCGAATCGCAGCGCGGCGCCGTGTGCCGTTGCATCGCAGTTCCGTTTTTCCCAAAAGACAAGGATGGACGGTTATTTTTATATCCGTATCAACGGCGCCGGGCGCCGTGTTACGTGAAAAGCAGGTGAGAATATGAAACCGATCGTTGCCATCGTGGGGCGCCCAAACGTGGGCAAATCCACGCTGTTCAATAAGCTGTCCGGCAAGCGGCTGGCCATTGTGGACGACCGCCCCGGCGTGACCCGTGACCGCCTCTACGCCGACTGCGAGTGGCTGGACCACCGGTTCCTGATCGTGGATACCGGCGGCCTTGAGCCCTATTCCGACGACGTGATTTTGTCGCAGATGCGCATTCAGGCGCAGATCGCCATCGACCGGGCTGACGCCATCATCTTCGTCACGGACGTGAAGAGCGGCGTGGTGGCGACGGACGCCGAGGTGGCGGCCATGCTGCAAAAGAGCGGCAAGCCGGTGATCCTCTGCGTCAATAAGTGCGACACGGTGGGGGAACCGCCCGCCGATTTCTATGAATTCTATAACCTCGGCCTCGGCGACCCCGTGGCTGTCTCTTCCGTGCATGGGCACGGCACCGGCGATCTGCTGGATGAGGTGGTCAAAAACCTGCGCTTCACAGAGGATGAGGAGGACGACGACGACGATTCCATCCGCGTGGCGGTCATCGGCAAGCCCAACGTGGGCAAATCCTCTCTCGTCAACGCCCTGTGCGGCGAGAACCGGATGCTGGTTTCCGACATCGCCGGCACCACCCGCGACGCGGCGGATACGGTGGTGGAAAACGAGCACGGCCGCTTCGTCTTTATCGACACCGCCGGTCTGCGCCGAAAGTCCAAGGTGGACGACCAGATCGAAAAATACAGCGTCATGCGAGCCGTCATGGCGGTGGAGCGGGCCAACGTCTGCGTTATTATGATCGACGCGACGGAGGGCTTTACGGAGCAGGATTCCAAGGTGGCGGGCATCGCCCATGAGGCGGGCAAGGCCTGTATTATCGCCGTCAACAAGTGGGACGCCTACGAGAAGGACGGCCGCACCATGGACGCCTACCGCAAGAAGCTGATGACCGATTTTTCGTTCATGTCCTACGTCCCCATCATCTTCATCTCCGCCAAAACGGGGCAGCGGCTGGGCCGCCTGATGGAACTGGTGAAATACGTGGACGACCAGAACGCCGTCCGCATCCCTACCGGCCGGCTCAATCAGGTGCTGGCCGACGCGCAGGCGCGGGTGCAGCCCCCCACGGATAAGGGCAAGCGGCTGAAGATCTACTACATGACCCAGGCCTCCACCCGTCCGCCCACGTTCGTGGCCTTCGTCAACAAAAAGGACCTGTTCCATTACAGCTACCAGCGGTATCTGGATAATCAGATCCGCGAGGTATTCGGCCTGGAGGGCACCCCCACGCGTCTCGTGATCCG
>CAMVNL010000417.1 GCA_947168785.1 uncultured Clostridia bacterium
CCATCGCTATGGAGCAGGGACTGCGCTTCGCTATCCGTGAAGGCGGCCGTACCGTTGGTTCCGGCGTTGTGGCGAAGGTCATTGAGTAATTTCAACGCTTAACCGGAACGCTCCCCGTAGCGGGAGCGTTCCTTTTGCATGATTGGAGGTTCCTATGTTCAACTACAAATGCCAGGGCACCTGCTCCACCTCCATTGACCTGGAGATTCAGGACGGCGTCATCACTTTCTGCCGCATCAACAACGGCTGCAAGGGCAACACCCAGGGCGTGGCGAAGCTGGCCACCGGCCGCAAAGCGGAGGAAGTCGCCGCCATGCTGGAGGGCATCCCCTGCCGCGGCAACACGTCCTGCCCCGATCAGCTTGCCAAAGCCATTAAGGCATATCACGACTGACGCAAATAACATATAATTATGAATTGTGAATTATGAATTCTGAATTATCTTTCGATTCCATGGATCTCTCTTCCGAGATCCTCAAAGCCGTGCGGGCGATGGGTTTTGAAGAGCCCTCCACCGTCCAGGCGAAAACCATTCCCCTGATGATGGAAGGCCGGGATATCAACGCCATCGCCCCGACGGGCACCGGCAAAACCTGCGCTTTCGGCATCCCGATGCTGGAGTACGTCCAGCTGAAGGACAGCCGCGTCCAGGAGATCGTCCTGGCGCCCACCCGGGAGCTGGCCCTGCAGATCGGCGACGAGCTGACCCGCCTGGCGAAGTACATCGACGGCGTACGCATCGCCGTCATCTACGGCGGCCAGTCCATCTCCCGCCAGATCACCGCGCTCAAGCGCCATCCGCAGATCGTCATCGCGACCCCCGGCCGCCTGCTGGACCATATGCAGCGGGGCAACATCCGCCTCGACGCGGTCCACACCATGGTCCTGGATGAAGCGGACGAGATGCTGAACATGGGCTTCGTCAAGGATGTGACGAAGATCATTGAGGCGACCCCCTCGGACCGCCAGCTGGTGCTCTTCTCCGCCACCACCAACCAGGACGTGCTGACCATCGCCTGGAAATACCAGCATGACCCGGTGGAGATCACCGTTGAGGCGACCAAGAAGGACCGCCCCCAGATCACGCAGTACGTCATCGCCGTGGATCAGGACCAGAAGACCGATCATCTGCTCTATCTGCTGGACGCCGATGAGTATCAGCGGATCATGATCTTCTGCAACACCAAGTTCATGACCGACAAGCTGACCAGCCGCCTGGTGAAGGAAGGCTACGACGCCCGCTGCCTCCACGGGGACATCCCCCAGTCGAAGCGCAACGTGGTCATGAGCGACTTCAAGCGCGGCAAGTTCCCGATCCTTGTCTCCACGGACGTCGCCGCCCGCGGCATCGACGTGGACGACGTCGAGGCGGTCATCAACTACGACCTGCCCAACGAGAACGAGTATTACCTGCACCGCATCGGCCGTACCGGCCGCGCCCACAAGCACGGCGTCAGCTTCTCCCTGGTCACCTTCCGGGAGAGCGTCCGGATGGATGAGATCCTGAAATACATGCTCACCGCGCCGACTCCCCTGAAGTTCGTCGACGGCGTCCTCTGCACCGAGGACGGCACCCCGTTCTTCAGCAATATCTGATTTCAAATTGTCATCCCGAGCTTGTCGAGGGATCTCCCCCGCCGCAGCGGACAAAAAAACACTCCGGAGTGCGCACTCCGGAGTGTTTTTTGCGCTTTCCTTATCCGCGGCGGGCGGCAAAGCACTCGCTGCAGTATACGGGGCGGTCTTCCTTCGGCTCGAAAGGAACCTGGGTGGGCTTTCCGCATTCCGCGCAAACAGCGTCAAACATCTGACGCGGAGCGCCGGCAGCACGGCTGGCCTTGCGCGCCTGACGGCAGGCCTTGCAGCGGGTGGGCTCGTTCTGGAATCCCTTTTCGGCATAGAATTCCTGTTCACCGGCAGTGAAAACGAACTCAGCGCCACAGTCTTTGCATACCAGCGTTTTGTCTTCGTACATGATCAGGTAACCCCCATAAAAGATAAGATAGGCGATTCCTCCGGCTGACCTGGTCTTTGACCCCACACACGCCGCCTGGAAGTCTGCTCTGCGCTGTCCGCGCCCTCACTCGCTTCTCTCGGGATCGTTGTCCCGGACGGACTTACATCTAGACCGCACCATGCTCCCCGCCGCTTTGGGCGGATTACGTGGACCGCTTTGCCTGCGACTGGCATCGGCTTGCAACCACAGACCCGAAGGACTCAACCGGCGCCATTATAATGCCCTCATGTCGAAAACGCAAGATTTTTTTCCATTTTTGACAAAAAAGACAACCGGAGTGTACCAAATACTGGTAAAACCCTCGCGTTTCCTGCATATCTGGTCCTTTTTCACTCCGGCTGACCCATCCGAATGATGAATGATGAATGATGAATTCTGAATTGATTTTTACTTCTTCTGTCCGTAGTACGCGTTGGGCCCGTGCTTGCGCATGAAGTGCTTTTCCTTCACGTATTCCGGCAGGTTCTCCCGGGGCTGGCCGGCCGGCAGCGCCTCGGTATGCCACGCCATCATGGCGACTTCCTCCATCACCACGGCGTTGTGCACCGCTTCCATCGCGTTCTTGCCCCAGGCGAAGGGACCGTGATGCCGCGCCAGCACGCAGGGCACATAGTTCGGGTTCAGCCCGTTTTCCTCAA
>CAMVNL010000418.1 GCA_947168785.1 uncultured Clostridia bacterium
ATGGGAACGGTGACGAGCTCGGTGGCGTCCCGCCCGCCGCGGGTAAACAGCTTGATGCCGTTGTAGATGGCGGGGTTGTGGCTGGCCGTCACCATGGCCCCGTAGGGAAGATCCAGGTGCTTGACGGTGAACATGATCTGCGGGGTGGGGCAGCTCAGGTTGACGAAGCGGACCAGCACTCCCTCGCCCGCCAGGACCTCTGCAAACCAGATGCAGGCCTCCCGGCTCAGAAAGCGCCGGTCGTAGCCCACGCACAGGCCCGCCTCGGCGCAGCCCTCCCGCTTCATCCTGCGGGCGAGGGAAGCCGCGATGCGCTGAATGTTTTCCTTGATAAAGCCGTCGCCGATCACGGCGCGCCAGCCGCCGGTGCCGAATTCGATCATCCTGTCTGCCTCCTGCCCTAAGGTCGTCGTATTTGTTTTTATAAAAGCCGCGGACCGGCTGCGGACGCCATACCGGCCGTGATGTCCTTTTTCATCTCTATTATAAGCAAAAAAGACAAAAAAACAAGGATGGGCGGCAAATAAAGTTCGTTCTCAGCGGCACGGTCTTGCAACGCGCGGAGTCTATGTTACAATACAGATCGTATACACGTATACAAGAAAGGGAGACGCGCTTATGGACAAGCTTCGGATGACAACCCCCCTGGTGGAGATGGACGGCGACGAGATGACCCGTGTCCTCTGGGCGGATATTAAAGAAACCCTTCTGACCCCGTATGTGGACCTGAAAACCGTGTACTTTGACCTGGGCCTTCGGCATCGGGACGAGACGGAGGACCAGGTGACCGTCGACAGCGCCCTGGCCGCCAAGCAGTACGGCGTGGCTGTCAAGTGCGCCACCATTACCCCCAACGCCCAGCGCGTCGAAGAATACGGCCTCAAGCAGATGTGGAAGAGCCCCAACGGCACCATCCGCGCCATGATGGACGGCACCGTGTTCCGCACCCCCATTTTGGTCCGGGGCGTCAGGCCCACCGTGCGCACCTGGGAAAAGCCCATCACCATCGCCCGTCACGCCTACGGGGACATCTACCGCAATGTGGAAATGGCCGTTCCCGGCAAGGGAAAGGCCGAGCTGGTGTTCACCGGGGAGGACGGGACGGTCCAGCGCAGCACCATTTTCGACTTCAAGGGTCCGGGCATCCTGCAGGGCATCCATAACCTGGATTCCTCCATTTCCTCCTTCGCCCGCGCCTGCTTTAACTACGCCCTGGACATCCGCCAGGACCTCTGGTTTTCCTCCAAGGACACCATCTCGAAGGTGTACGACCATCATTTCAAAGACATTTTCCAGGAAATCTTCGACGCGGAGTACAAGACCGCCTTTGAAAAGGCCGGCATTTCCTACTTCTATACCCTGATCGACGACGCCGTCGCGCGGATCATCCGCTCCAAGGGCGGCATGATCTGGGCCTGCAAAAACTATGACGGCGACGTCATGAGCGACATGGTGGCCACCGCCTTTGGATCCCTGGCGATGATGACCAGCGTCCTGGTCAGCCCGGACGGCAAGTACGAATACGAGGCCGCCCACGGCACCGTGACCCGGCATTATTACCGCTATCTCAAGGGAGAGGAAACCTCCACCAACCCCGTCGCCACCATCTTTGCCTGGACGGGAGCGCTGAGAAAGCGCGGGGAACTGGACGGGCTGAAGGACCTGTCCGCTTTTGCGGGCCGCCTGGAAAAGGCCGTGATCGACACCATCGAGGGCGGCGTGATGACCGGCGACCTGGCGCTGATCTACGAAGGGGAAGCCAAGGCGGTTTCCAGCCGCGCTTTCTTAAGCGCCGTGCGGGAGAGGCTGGAGAACAGCTGACGCACCGCCCGGGCGGGAAGAACGGGCGCATCAAAATGGAAAATGATCCCTCCGAAACGGGGCTGCTGTGCAGGCGGCTTCGTTCTTTTTTGTTTTTTTCTTCTGACAGAGCGCGTCCTTCGGAAGAAGGCGTATCTGGGAGAAAAAAGGCATTATTTTGAATTCTTTCCCGCCGATAAAAAAAGCTGATAGCCAAAGGCGGATTTATCGCTTTTTTTAACGGCGCAGCTGATGAAAGGGGCAAAGCCATTATAAAAACTTATAGACGGATTGATATTATTGATTTGCATTTGTCGTTCGAATCCACTATATTTTCGTATCATAAAAAGAAGAGACCGGAAGGGGGAGTCGTGATGCGGCGCTGTTTGTATTTGACGTTCCGTTATATGATCTCCTTCTGGGCTCCGAAGCGGCGGACGGAAATCGCCCGGGAGATCTGCGGCTGGAATCCCCTGTGTTTGCCCGGCGATATGATCGCCGCGATCCGGAAAGACAACGGCTTCAAAGCGATGCTTCTGGCGGACGTCGTTCTGTTCGGCGGATGCGCGGCCGTCTGCGCGCTGTCCGACGGGCTTCCTGATTTCAGGCGGTTTTTCGGGAATGTTCCGGGGATGCTCGCCTGTATGGCCGCCTTCTGCCTGTGCGAGGAGCATCCGAGTCGGGCTTTTCTCAAATATGCGTTCATTGTTTTTTCTTATGGCTGCGGCGGTCATTGGACGCTGACAACCATGATCCTGAGCGTTTTTGAACATCTTGCCGCCGGTGCGGAATGGACGCAAGGGGAGGTGAATCCATGAAGCCGGTACAGGAGAGGGAAGCATTGGAAGAGGA
>CAMVNL010000419.1 GCA_947168785.1 uncultured Clostridia bacterium
CGGAGCTGGGCTACGCCAAGGTCGACCTGCACCGCAAGCTGCGGCAGGGGACCGCGGAGGTGATCTACGGCGCTGGCAAAACGCCGGAACAGATCGTCGGCATCCTGAAGGCCATGAAGGAACACGGACAGGCCTCCGTGCTGATCACCCGTTTGGAGGAGACAGCGGCGCAGGCCGTCAACGCCTCGTTCCCCGTTACCTATTATAAGACAGCGAAGATTGCCGTGGCGGGGGAAATGACCCTGCCGGACGGCCTCGGAAAAATCGTCGTCGCCACCGGCGGCACCAGCGATATCCCCGTGGCGGAGGAAGCCGCCTTGACTGCCGAATTCCTCGGCAACGAGGTCGTGCGCCTCTACGACGTGGGGGTGGCGGGGCTTCACCGGTTGCTCTCCCACACGGAAGAGATCCTCTCCGCCTCCGTCGTGATCGCGGTGGCGGGCATGGAGGGCGCGCTGGCCAGCGTGGTCGGCGGCCTTGCGGACTGCCCGGTCATCGCGGTGCCGACCAGCGTCGGCTACGGCGCTTCCTTCGGCGGGATCTCCGCGCTGCTTGCCATGTTGAATTCCTGCGCCAGCGGCGTCACCGTCGTGAATATCGACAACGGCTTCGGCGCGGGCTTCGCCGCCAGCCGCATCAACCATATGGAGGCAAAAAAATGAAGACGTTATATATCGACTGCGCCATGGGCGCGGCGGGGGATATGCTCACCGCCGCCCTGCTGGAGCTGCTGCCCGAGCCAGACGCGTTCGTGGAGAAGCTGAACGGCCTCGGTATTCCCGGCGTCGTCTATCGGCTGGAACCATCCGTAAAAAGCGGGATCAAAGGGTCCCACATGACCGTCACGGTCAACGGGGAAGAGGAGTTGGCTTTTTTTGACGCCCTCCACGCGGCGCATCACCACGACCACGATCACCACGACCATGATCATCACAGTCAAGAGCACCATGACGACCACGGTCATTCCCATCACCACGACCATCCCCACAGCGGCCTGCACGAGATCGAACACATCGTGGAGGATCTGTCGGTCCCGGCGGCGGTGAAGGGGGATATCCTTGCCGTCTACCGGCTGATCGCCGAGGCGGAAAGCCACGTTCACGGCGAACCGGTGGAACAGATCCACTTTCATGAGGTTGGCGCTATTGACGCGGTGGCGGACGTGACCGCCGTCTGCCTGCTGATGGCGGAAATCGGCGCGGAGCAGGTGCTTGCAAGCCCCGTCAACGTGGGCGGCGGCACGGTGAAATGCGCCCACGGCGTGCTGCCGGTGCCGGCCCCCGCCACGGAATACCTGCTGCGGGGCGTCCCGGCCTTCAGCGGCGCGGTGAAAAGCGAGCTTTGCACCCCCACCGGGGCGGCGCTGCTGAAGCACTTCGTCTCCCGCTTCTGCGACCGGCCCGTGCTGACGGCGCAGGCTGTCGGCTGCGGCATGGGCACGAAGGATTTTGAGGTGGCCAACTGCCTCCGGGTAACGCTGGGGGAGACGGAACAGCGGGAAGGGACCGTCACCGAGCTGCGGTGCAATCTGGACGACATGACCGCCGAGGATCTGTCCTTCGCCATGGAACGGCTGTTTGCTCTGGGGGCGCGGGAAGCGTTTACCGTTCCCGTCGGCATGAAAAAAAACCGCGCCGGCTTGCTTCTGGTGGTGGTCTGTGACAACGAAGACCGGGACAAAATGGTCCGGGCGATTTTCCGCTATACCACGACGCTGGGCGTCCGCGAGTACGTCACCCCCCGCTATACGCTGCGGCGGGAGATTTGTTCCGTTGAAACGCCCTTCGGGACTGTGCGCAAAAAGACCGCCTCCGGTTATGGCGCGACCCGCTGTAAATACGAGTACGACGATCTGGCCCGCATCGCCAGGGAAAAGGATCTGACGCTGGATGAGGTCAGAAAGCTGGTAAAAGACGCGGAGAGCGACGCAGAGTGAGCCTTTTGATGCTCAAAATCGGCGATCCGTTTCGGAAAATGTCGGAACGGCAAAAAAACACTTGAATAATTGCGCATCATGGGTTATTATATACTCGCTGTCGTTTGAAATCATTTCGGCAGCTTCACTTATTGATTCAGGGAGAGAATGAGATGAAAAAGCTCAAAACAGCCTTGTCCTTGACGCTGGCAGCGCTGATGCTGCTGTCTTTTTCCGGCTGTCTGAAATACACCGGCAATATTTTAGAGGTGACCCGTCCCGGGACGGAGCTTCCGTCTTCGACGACGGACGTGGCCCCGATGGGGGAGACGACGGCGCCCTATTACTCCGGTGACGAGCCCAGCACGCTGCCCCCCGTGATGCCGGAACCTACCACCGGAAATGCCGGTCAGACGGCGGCGACTACCGCCCCGCAGGGGTCCGCCGCGGGAGATCCCTCTTCTTGGACCTCGCAGCAGATCGTGGATTACGTCAATAAGTGCGTGACCCAGACCAGGTCCTATACCGGCAACGTGAACGCGGGCCACAAGGAGACCATCACCGCCACGCTGACCAAAGCCCCCGGCGGCGCGCTGATCCAGTCCATCGCCAACCCCATCATTGAGGGCGCGATCAAGCCCACCGACGAGACGCTGGCGTTTTCCGGCGGTCAGGCGGTGGATACGGAAAACGAGACGGTGCCGATCCTGCTGCCGAAGAAGGCGACCTTCTATC
>CAMVNL010000420.1 GCA_947168785.1 uncultured Clostridia bacterium
AGACCGAAAAACGGCAGGCTCCATCCGGCGCTGAAGGGGACCTGCACCTTCATCTGCCTGTTCACGCTGGTGGTCATCGCCACCGCCGTGGCCAAAATGGCGCTGTATATCAGCGAATACGGCATGACGCAGCTGCGGGTGGGCACGGGCGTGTTCATGTGCCTGATCGTGGCGGTGTTCGTCGCCCTCACCCTGCGGGTGTACCTGCCGAAGGTGCGGGTGCTGCGGGTGGCGCTGGTCGGCGCGGCCTGTGCGGTGCTGCTGCTGGGCGCGGGCAACTACAACGCCTTCATCGCCCGGTACAACGACGCCCATATCTACAACGACAATCCCGGTTCTTCCGCTGCGGATGAGCTGTATATGCTCGGCCCGGAGGGGGTGCCGTCGCTGGTGAAGCTGACGCAGTGCGGCAACCCGGAGGTGGCGGAATACGCCGACAAGACGCTGCGGGACCTGCGGTATGATTATTACGACTATGACTATCCCGGCGAGGATTATGCCGGGGAACCGGTATTTGCTTATGACCGCAGAACAAAGGACGGATTCTGCTGGTATTCCGTCCCCACGGCCAAAGCCTACGCCGCGCTGGACGAATATTTTGCCTCCCATCCTGACGAGGTGAGAAAAGAAGTGCCCACCACCATGGGCGCGACGGAGCCCGCCCGGGAAGAAGATACGACTCGGTGAGAGCGGAATCGATTCAGAGCGGAGAGCGGAGTTCGGAGAGCGGAGAGTATCAGGGTAGCACGGCGTATCACGCCGTCGGTCGCCCGCCCATACGCAGGCGCTTCTGCAGTTCCGCGTCGTGCGCCGATGCTCCCGGAATAACGATATTGAAAAACCGCCGGTATGACGAAAACCGGCGGTATCGGATCGGAATCGTTTTCGGAAAACGGAAAGATGAAAGACATGAAAAAGACGAACAGAATCATAACGGCGGCGATCCTTCTGGCGCTGGCGCTTTTTGCCGGATGCGGCAAACCGGCGGAGTCGATCGACCTGCCGTCCGCTACCGCCGTCACGGAAGCCGTCATCGTCACCATGAACGGGGAGGAAATCGCCGTCACGGAACCCGACCAAATCGAGGCCGTCATGCGCCTTCTGCGGGCGGCGGAGCCCACCCGGCGACAATCCGTCAACGACTGCCCCACGAACGTGGCAAGCTACGGAACCGTCAGCATCCAAGCCGGCGACCGGACAACGGTGGTCTATTATTACGAAAAAAGTGGCGGGTACTATATCGAGCAGCCATACCAAGGAATCTACAGGATTGAAAACAGTCTGGAAGATCTTTTTTATTAATGCGGCAATTAAATAGTTGGAAATAAGAAAGGTTGTGCTGCCGCATTAATAAAACGATCATAACGCCGTTTTTTGCCGTTTTACGGCAAAAAACATGGCGAAATATTACTTCGGCAATCATAAAACCGTTGTTTATCATTCAAATAATTTAATTGCCGAAGTAATAAGAAGGAGATTGATTTTCATGGAAAACCCTTCCGGCTTCTGGGAAACCGTGGGAGCATATCTTCTGGCGCCCATTCTCAGCATGGTCTTTACAGTACTGGTGGTATTGGGTTACTTTTGGGAGGTATGGCGCCTGTCGGAACTGTTCGGGCGGAACGAGGATCGTTCCACCGATACCGACGCGCTTAATGGAGGCTTTGACTTGTGAAATTGAAATACGCTGCCGTGCTGGCGCTGAACCTGCTGGGCGGCGTCGTCCTGATTTATTTCGCCGTGCCGTTCCTGACGCACGATACGGCGGTCCCGAACCCGGACGCCATGATCCCGATGGCCAGATGGGAAGGGACCGGCACGATGCTGACCGCCGGTATCCTGCCGCTGCTCTTTGCCAACGGGTTGGGGTACCTGCTGCTGCGGGGGATCAAGGGGAAACAGAAGCGGTTCCTGCTGTGCTTCCTCCCCGCCGTCCTCTGCGCGCTGTTGGCCGCCGTCTACTGGATCGGCTCCTTTACCTTTTGGGCAACGTAACAAAACCGTCAAACGGAGCGAATGTTATTCGGTAGCACGGCGCATTGCGCCGTCCGGTGGTTGGGGGAAATAGGAACGTTCCGGTTGTGATGAAGCACTGTTCTTCTATAATAATCGACGGGGCGGATAAAGGCACACGTCAGACGGCGCAATGCGCCGTGTTACGTGATGCAACTTTCTCCTCGCAGCGGCGCTGAGGCGCCGCGTTGCCGCCGTTTTAATCCCGCAATATGCCGGGATCTTTTTTATTTCTGCGATGCCTATTGTCAAACCCGATCCGTTTGTGGTAAAATATTCCTCAGAAATAAATTCAAGAGGTGTATTGGATATGATCTCAGGTAAAGCGATCGTTCTCACCGGCTGCAACAGCGGCATCGGGCTGGAAGTGCTCAAGCTCCTCGTCAAGGGCAACAACCGCATTTTGGCGGTGGATAAGGATTCCGACAATTTGGTGAAATTCGACCCGGAAAAGGTCATCGTGATGAAAAAGGACGTGTCCTCCGCCGCTGCGGTGGACGAGATTTTTGTGAAGGCGGAAGAGCTGTTCGGCAAGATCGACATTTTCTACGCCAACGCCGGTTATTCCTATTATGAGGAGATCAACTACTGCGACTGGGACCGGGTGCAGCGGATCTT
>CAMVNL010000421.1 GCA_947168785.1 uncultured Clostridia bacterium
ACCGTGATCTGCCGCTTTACCATGGCCCGGGCGGAAGCGATAGGGGAGTTCTGCAAGGTCGTCAACCACTATATTGCAACCGGCCGCGTCACGGCGCTGTCGCTGGCGGACCTGCGCGTCTGCCCCAAGTGCGGCAGGCGCTACGCCAAGGGCCTCAACGTGTGCCTCTTTTGTGTGGATAAGGGCTATCTGGTCCGCCGTACCGCAGGGCTGGCAAAGCCCTATCTGAAGCAGATGTCCCTCACCGCCGTGCTGGTGACGCTGGCCTCCGCCGCCTCCACCCTCGTCCCGGTGCTGAACGCCCGGCTGGTGGATACCTATTTTTACGGCGGCCTTAAACAGGGCGGCGGCGTGAAGGGCGTGTGGCTCACGGTGCTGGCCATTGCCGTCGCGCAGCTGGCCGCCCAGGCCCTGCGCATTCTCAGCCAGCGCCGGTCCAACAAGATCAGCTGCGCCTTCGCCGCGGAGCTGCGGGGCCTCGTCTACGATAAGGTCCAGCGGCTGAGCCTTTCCTCCATGAGCCGCAAAACGGCGGGGGACCTGATGAAGCGCGTCACAAGGGACACCCAGACGGTCCGCAGCTTCATCACCGAGCAGGGCATCTACGCGCTGGAAAAGCTCATCATGTTCGTGGTGGTCTTCGCCATCCTCGTGAATATCAGCCCGCTGCTGACCTTCCTTGTCGTGATACCCGTTCCGCTGGTGGCGTTCCTCATTTCCCGTTTCTGGAAATATATCCACGTCCGCTATGAAAAGCAGTGGCGGTATGATTCCCGCTCCAACTCCATTCTGCACGATATCGTCCGGGGCATCCGCGTGGTGAAGACCTTCGGCAGCGAAGCCCGTGAGATCGAGAAATTCGACCGCACCTGCGCGGAGCTGGCCCGCATTTCCGCCTCCAACGAGCACTTCTGGGCGCTGACCTTCCCGTTCCTCATGTTTCTGGTGGGGATCGGCGAGTTCTTCGTATTGATCGTGGGCGGCCGGCTTGCCATCGAGGGCAGGATGACAGCCGGCGAGCTGTTGGAATTCACCCTGTTCCTGACCTATATCTACCAGCCGCTGCGCTGGCTGTCTTCGCTGCCGCGTCGGCTGGGTGAAGTGCAGACCAGCCTGCTGAAAATCTTCGAGGTGCTGGACGAGCAGGAGGACGTGACCGACGCCGCCGAGGTGAAGCCCTGCGATCTTGACGGCGATATCGTTTTTGATAACGTCCGCTTCGGCTATAAGCCCTATGAGCCCGTGCTGCGGGACGTGAGCCTGACGGTGAAAAAGGGCGAGATGATCGGCCTCGTCGGCCACTCCGGCGCGGGCAAATCCACCCTCATCAACCTGATCATGCGCCTTTACGACACGGATGAGGGCAGCATCCGGATCAACGGCGTGGACCTGCGGGAGATGTCCCAGCAGGCCTACCGGGAAAAGATCGGCGTGGTGTTTCAGGAGACCTTCCTCTTTGCCGGTACCATCTACGACAATATCGCTTACGCCCGCCCCACCGCCGATCCGTCGGAGGTGATCGCCGCCGCCAAGGCCGCCAACGCCCACGACTTTATCATGAAAACGCCGGATGGCTACAACACGGTGGTGGGGGAGAACGGACACAACCTCTCCGGCGGCGAGCGGCAGCGGGTCTCAATTGCCCGTGCGATCCTGCGCAATCCGGAGATCCTGATCCTGGACGAGGCCACCAGCGCCCTCGACCCGGAGACGGAGGGGCAGATCCAGGAGGCGCTGGCGCGTCTCGTCAAAGGCCGCACCACCTTCGCCATCGCCCACCGCCTTGCCACCCTGAAAAACGCCGACAGGCTGGTGGTGATCGAAAAAGGCCGCATCGCCGAGGTGGGCACCCACCGTGACCTGCTGCTGCAGAACGGCATCTACGCCGGCCTTATCAAAGCTCAGCGCCAGACGTCAAAGTTCAATCAATAAGACAAAACGCGGCGGCCTTGTGGGTCAATGGGGTAATTAAGTACCGTAGCACGCAGCCTCAGCTGCGTCTTCAGCGCAGATGATATTTCACGTAGCACGGCGCCTTGCGCCGTTAATCAGAACTGCTTTTGAACGGCCGTTCATTGATTATAATTGTAGCGCGGCTCCGTGAGCCGCCCGCAACGCGATTCCGATTTTGAACGTAAATATCAGATCAGCGTCGGTTTACGTTGTTTTCGTCAGGAATCATTTGACTGCGGAGCGGTTTTGGGGCGCAAATTACTATCGCAGCTCCATTTTATGAAACAGACAAGGATCCCTGAACGATTCATCCGTTCAAGGATCCTTGCTTGATTCCTGCTGCCAGAGCAGTTTCTGTGCCAATGCTTTATTCTATCGGATCTCTTTCGTCTGAAAATGATACCCGTATTTCAGCGCGTACCGTTTCTCCCGCAGCACGGCCGTGAAATCTGCCATGGTGTGGATTTCCTTATCCGTGATAATGCCGCCTCTTGCCAGATCCTCCGGCTGGTGAAAGTCGGACCCGGAGAGCATGGGCAATTCGTATTTCATTGCCCAGTGCAGCGCCGTCTCGCAGCGGGAATCATGCCTTGCGTTGCCGTTGAAGACCTCAATGCCGTCGATACAATCCGGCCTTACCACCTGCATCCGGTTGCGGAAGGGATGCGCCTGAAACA
>CAMVNL010000422.1 GCA_947168785.1 uncultured Clostridia bacterium
AGGAGGAGGGATTCGCAATGAAAGCATTACGGATCTTGCGTAATTATTTTTTCTACTGCGGAATCGAAAAGGACGAATACAACGCGATCAAGAAGGAGGCGTATATTTCCAATTTCAACGTGTGGAAGATCCTTCACTTCCTGATGGCGGCGCTGTTCGGCGCTTTGTTTATCAGTTCGCTGCACTATGAGCTGCTGAAGACGAACACCTGGCTGTATATGCTGTCTTTTGCCTATTCGGTAATTGCCATTGCCCTTTTCTTCATTCTGAAGAAAGACTCGATCCTTGCGCAATTCCTGATCTATTTGTCGATTTCCCTGCTGTTTTTGCTTGGCTGTGTTCTTTCTCTGAGCAAACCCGATCTCCCCGCGGTGAGCTTCATCGCGTTCTTGCTGACCACGCCGATGTTTATGATCGACAAGCCGTTTTTCATGGCAATCGAATTAAGCGTCGTATCCGCCGTGTTCCTGCTGTGGGCGCACAGCGTAAAGCCGCACGATATCTGGCTGATCGATTTCGCCAATGTGATCCCGTTTGCCGTTGTCGGTATTATTCTGAATGTGATTGCCAATTCGCTCCGCATCAAGGAGTTTGTTCTGACAAGAGAGATCAGTATTCAAAAAGACACGGATGATATGACAGGGCTGAAAAACAAAGGATCGCTGACCAGGGAAATCAATCGGTTTTTGACGGACAAATCAACGGATAAGGGGCTCCTGCTCGTGATGGACGTCGATCGCTTCAAGTCGATCAACGATACATACGGCCATGACGCCGGAGACGATGTGATTCGGCAGCTTGGCGGCTTCCTTGGCCGGACGTTTACCCAGGGCGAGATCGTCGGCCGCTTTGGCGGAGATGAATTTATCGCGTTTATCGGGAACGCCGATGATCCGGATACCGCCTGCCGGATCGCCGATGGCATTGTCAAGGGGGTGTCGGAAAACGTTGTTCTGGAAAACGGCGGGCAGAGGATCAGCCTGAGTATCGGCATTGCCATATATCATGGCAGCGAAAAAAACTATTCCGAGCTCTTCAAGAAAGCCGATATTGCCTTGTACGAAGCAAAAGCAGACCCGGAAAACAGATATCACCTTTACAATGGCTGAATCGCGATCGCCTGACGCTCCCCCAACGAGCCGCGCGCACCAATTCCTTATGCGTTGGGCGCTGTGAGCTCGCTCATACCGACGCGGAGCTTTCCTTGACAGCGCCGGTCAGAGCCCTTATAATTTTTAAAAAGAAGCCCCTTTCATCCGACCGGGCACCCGAACGTACAGAGCGAGAAGGCCATCGAAGAACCGGAAGGCTCTTGTGTCGAACCTCAACTTTGAATCCATGACAGTATCAGGAGCGTTGTTTATTATTTTTTCAACAAACAGGAGGAGAGTATACCTTGGCGCCACCGAAGAAGAGCTATCAGGAGAACAACCCCGCCACGATTCAGAAAATGTCCAAGTTCAAGAAAACCGTGCCGGATTCGGGCGGAAAAACAAGAAAGGTCACGTATTACCGTCCCACGCCGGGGACCGGCTATGACATCCTGACGGACGATGTTATGAACACCGGCAATCCGGAGGTCCTGCGCTCGTTCCGGGATGAGAACCGGGAGGCCCTTGAGGACGAGAAGAACGCCCCCGCGAAGCGGTACCTGGATTCCCGTATTCAGGTGGCTGAAAAGATCGAAGAAATGGAGCTTCGGGCGAAGGGACAGTCGGCGCTGGGCTACACGCCGCCGAAGCCGGAGGCGGACTTGAAGGACGGCTTCCTCGGCCTTTCAGAGATCAAATACCCAGACTATCAGACCAGCGCCAACGGCTGTTGGTCCATCTCCTATTCCATGCTTCTGAAGAGCCGAGGGGTGGACCTGTCCCAGGAGGAGATCCGCCAATGGCGTCCCAACTACCGGGCGAACACGCCGGAAAACGAAAAACCCAACCCGGAGCGCCTGCTCACCATGAACTCGGACCGGGGCAACTCCGTCTATCCCAACGCCGATCTGGCCGTGACGCTGCTGCCCAACACGGCGATGAACTCCCTGCGCATCGAGCCGTTCGAGAGCGGACAGCTCACTGTAGGCGGAGAGCCTCTGAACGCCGGGCAACTCCGGACCGTGCAGACGGAATACTATGCCCAGGTGAAAAAGACCCTGCAGGAAAACATCAGGGAGGCGCTGGTGAAGCACCGCTCACCGGTCTCCATCGCCTGGGACGGCCATTATGTGACCATTACCGGGATCAGCGAGGACGGAAACACCCTTCGCTACGAGGACTCCGTCGGCGGGGACCGGGACCTGCCCCGCACCAAGACCATGTCCCTGGACACGCTGGTTTTGCAGGGCATGCAGGCCCACGACCACAACGGAATGCACTATGACAGCGGCGGCGGCTTTGAAATGGCCTGGCTCAGCGATCTTCCGCAGGCGCAGTACGGCAGCGAGGAAAAGCCGGAGCTGAACCCCAGACATAAGGACTATGTGAAAATGGACGGTCAGGGGGAGATCGCCGTCAGCGTGCCCTACGACGCCAAGGGCGTATCCGCGGCGGGCAGCCCGGCGGAAGGCCAGGTGGACGGCAAGGCCGTGGAGGAGATGCTGGACCTGGACCAGAGCGCCCT
>CAMVNL010000423.1 GCA_947168785.1 uncultured Clostridia bacterium
GGCGACGTCAAGGCTGCAATCCTCTGAAAGGGTCTCGTTCAGCATGGCGTTGAAGATCTCCTTCTGCTCGTCGGCGGGCTTGGGGACGCCCACACGCAGCACCTCTTCAATGAATTCCGGGTGGTTCATATCGGTGTGCTTGGTATAATAGAGGATGTCGTAGATATTGGCGCAGCGGTCGTCGAAGGACGGGAACATAAAGCCGATCTCCGGCGCGCCCAGCACCCGGTCGATTCCCAGCTGACGGAAGGCGCTCTCATTGGCAAAAAAGCCCAGCGCGGGTTTTGTCTCCTTGACAGGGCAGACCGCGCAGAGGCAATAATTGAAAACGCTCTCCGATTCCTCGGCGCGTTCGCCGTCCGAGCCGAATGCGGGAACGTCATAGCTGTCGGTGGCAACAAGGATGATATAACTGCCGTCCATGGCCAGTGAAGCAGCGGTCTGTTCAAAAAAGGCCGTCAAAGCGGGTTCGGCAGCCTCGCCGCCTTTTCGCATATCCATCAGCAAGCGGTGCTCGCCGCTGTCCATCACCTGTTCGTTGGTGAAAGGCAGGTCGATCAGATTCCGGCCGACTTTGCCGGAAAAAACCTTGCGCATCACCGCCAGAAGAGCGTCGGAGTCATCCTTGCCCATCATGCCCAGCGTCAGTCGGAAAGTGCTGACGATCTCCCGTTTTTCATTGACGAAGCAGCCGTTGACGCTGCCGACGGCGCATTTATCGATTTTAAGCCTTCTGCGAAGCTCTGCGATCTCTTTTTCATTCATCATGGTTTTGTTTGCGCGGCGGATCTGCCCATGCCGCGCGCTCCTTTTTCAGAAATTTTGCCAAACATATTTATTTTACTACTAAAACACAGATAAATCAATAAAGAAATTCTCAATAGAACCCCTATAAAAATTAAAGAATTTCATATATAAAAATCATCAAAAAAATATTGATTTTTTGTTGAATGCAGCGTATTATAATTAGCTAAAAAGAACTGACGGAGGGAAAACATAATAGCTGACAACAAGAGACCGGAAACCATGGAAAGAATTACCACCAAAGAACTGGCAGATGCGTTTATCGCAGAGCAGATCGAGGCGCTGCAGGCGCAGATCGGCGACGGCAAGGTGCTGCTGGCGCTTTCCGGCGGCGTGGATTCATCCGTAGTGGCCGCGCTGCTTATCAAGGCGATCGGCAAGAATCTGACCTGCGTCCACGTGAACCACGGCCTTCTGAGAAAGGGCGAGCCGGAGCAGGTCATCAAGGTTTTCAAAGAAGAGCTCAACGCAAACCTCATCTATATCGACGCGGTGGACCGCTTCCTGGACAAGCTGGCCGGCGTCAGCGACCCAGAAACCAAGAGAAAGATCATCGGCGAAGAGTTCATCGACGTATTTGCGGAAGAAGCCCGCAAGCTGGACGGCGTGAAATTCCTCGGTCAGGGAACCATCTATCCCGACATCGTGGAAAGCGAAAAGGGCGTCAAGGCGCATCACAACGTGGGCGGCCTTCCCCAGGATCTGCAGGACCGCTTCGAGCTGGTGGAACCCGTCAAATTCCTGTATAAGGACGAGGTGAGAATGGTGGGCAAGGCGCTCGGCCTGCCGGACAACATGGTCAACCGTCAGCCCTTCCCCGGCCCCGGCCTCGGCGTGAGATGCACCGGCGCTATCACCCGCGACAGACTGGAAGCGGTCAGAGAATCCGACGCCATCGTCCGCGAAGAGTTTGCCGCCGCCGGTCTTGCCGGAAAGGTATGGCAGTATTTCACCATCGTGCCGGATTATAAATCCACCGGCATCACGGAGAACAGCGAGCGCACCTATGCGTGGCCCGTCGTCATCCGTGCGGTCAACTCCATTGACGCGACATCCGCAACGCCCGAACCTCTCGACTGGGCGCTGCTGAACAAGATCACCGCCCGTATCACCAGCGAGGTCAAGGGCGTCAACAGAGTGCTCTACGACGTAACCCCCAAGCCCACCGGAACGATCGAGTGGGAATAAGAACCGAAAAGCTGAAAACGTAGATATATCAACGGTTTTCAGCTCTCAAAGAAGTCTTTTGATAACAATTTGATAACAGTTGCAGAATTCGGCATTATTCTTTCGTCCCGGCGGTTGTCGGGTAAAGGAATAATATAAACGGTATTCCTGCCTGTCGTCAAAACATATCGTCTGTAAAGTTTAAGCCCATAGCTGTGAATGAAACGCAGCTATGGGCTTTCTGTTTTTGTCTTTCTTTATTCGTTATCCAGCAGCGCGTCGCTTAACTGCTTTGACGGGAGTTTAACAAATCCCTGCGTCTGATCAAATTCGGGATAGCGGTAACGCCATTGATCGTATTTTTCTTTGTCAATCTCACCTGCGCGGTATTTTTCTGCAATTGTACCCCACGCTTTCATCATTTCTGAAATCGTTTCAGCGTCTTTGCCCGCTACCGGATCAAAACGCAGAAAACAACCGCCGTCCCTATTTTCTATTGTTAGCCCGTACAAATCTTCCAAGGCAAACAGCGTATGCATCAGTCCGAGATAACTGTCAATATCCGGGACATTCAGCGCCAACGGAGAAATATCCAAAGCCCCGGCCAACGAATTTGTCAAATCCT
>CAMVNL010000424.1 GCA_947168785.1 uncultured Clostridia bacterium
GCTACCGGCAGCATTCCGATTCAGCGGATGAAATGCGTCCACACGCGCTCTTCCTGCTCCGGCAGGCCGAATGTCTCCTTGCCCAGCGCGATGCTCTTCATCAGAAAGCTCATATTGGCGGCCAGCTCGCGCACCGTCTGCATGCCCTCTTTGTCCTGCGCGGCCTCGCCCGGCGCTCTGCCGTGGACGCTGTTCCAGTAGTTGGAAGAGGCCACGGGCATGCCGCTGATGGTGAAGTATTTATTCAGCTCGTCGAAGGTGGCGGAGCAGCCGCCCCGGCGGGCCACCGCCACGCAGGCGCCCACCTTCATGCGCTTGCTGAAGGGGGTGGAGTAGAACAGGCGGTCCAGGAAAGCCACCGCCGTGGCGTTGGCGGAGGCGTAGTAGACAGGGGTGCCGATCACCAGCCCGTCGCACGCTTCAAACAGCGTGGCGGCGGCGTTGACCTCGTCGTCAAATACGCATTTGCCCTTGGCGGCGCAGCCGTTGCAGGCAATGCATCCCCGGATGGCCTTGTTGCCGATGTGCATTTTTTCGACTTCTATTCCGTTCTTTTTGAAGACTTCCTCCATCTGGCCCAGCGCCAGCGCGGTGTTGCCGCCTGCTTTGGGGGAAGCGTTGATCATCAATACTTTCATGGCGGGTACTCTCCCTATATAATGTTAAGCGGTGAACAGCGCCGCCTCCAGCGCGGCGCAGAGGGCGTGGTAGACGGGCAGGGTGAACTCCTGTACCTCAAAGGGCGTGTGAGCGGGCAGTTTGACCGTCACGTCGCACAGGGCGGACAGTTTGCTGTCGTGCTCGCCGGTGAGCGCCACCGTTCTGATGCCGGCGGCCTTGGCGGTTTTGGCGGCGTTGACCACGTTCAGCGAATTGCCGGAGGTGCTCAGGGCGATCAGCACGTCGTCGGGGGAGGCGGCGTAGCCCCACACCTGCTGGGCGTAGACCAGCGAGGGGTCAACGTCGTTGGCAAACGCCGAGATCACCCCCACCTGACTTGCCAGCGACACGCAGCGGATGGCTCCCTGCAGCTTGTCGGCAATGGCGTCGCCGCCGTCGATGGCGTCAAATTTTGCTTTTTCGGCGGGGGAGAGAGGTCGTTTCAGATTGAAGCCCTTCATCAGTTCCCCGGTGATGTGCTCGCAGTCCGCCGCGGAACCGCCGTTGCCGCAGACCATCAGCAGCGCCCGCCTTTCGGCGGCGGTTTTCAGCAGACCGTAGGCTGCCGCGATATCTGCTTCGCAGCCCCGCAGCTGCGGATAGGTTTCATAAAGCGTTTGAAAAACGGAGTGTTCGGTCATGGTGGTGTCTCCTTTATCAATGGGATTGCGCTGTTCGTACAACGAGTGAGAAGTCATCAGTCGGAAGTCGGAAGTCGGAAGTCAATGATCGGCTCCGCCGATCAGGGTCGCTCCGCTCCTCGGTTTTTGGATCATACCGCCTTACGGTGGGCGGTGATTTGTTCTGTTGGCCGCACGACAGCGGGACTTCCGACTTCCGACTGGCGACTTCCGACTGGATTTGTCGTGCGTCAGCCCGACAAATCCCTTACTGAAACGCCAGGCTCAGCGCGGCGTAATCGCCGATGGCGTTGCCGAGGCCGGCGGGCAGGATTTTGCACACGGAGGCACTCAAGGGAAGCGCCTCTTTTTTGATGACGTCACGGATGATCTCGTCGAACAGCGCCTGATCACGGCTGTAAATGCTGCCGATGACGATGGCCTCCGGGTTGATGACGTCGATGAGGACCGACAGCCCCAGCCCCAGCTTTTCGGCGCAGATGCGGTAAATCTTTTGGGCGACAGCGTCGCCGTCTTTGGCGGCCATGGCAACGGTTTTGGCGGACAGCGCCTGCCCGGAAAGGGCGGTGATCTCGCCGTCCTTCTCCGCCTGCGCGACGACGGCCTTTGCCAGCCGGGCGATGCCGCCGCCGGAGCAGAAGCCCTCGAAGGAGCCGCGCTTGCCGTAGCCCTCCGGGCCGTCCTCCGCCAGCCGGATGTGCCCCACCTCGCCCGCGTTGTCGTTGGCGCCGGAGTAGAGCCGCCCGTTCAGGATCAGCCCCGCCCCCATGCCGGTGCCGAAGGTGAGGAAGATCAGGTTGTCGTATCCTCTGCCCGCGCCGAATTTCCATTCCGCCACGGCGCAGGCGTTGGCGTCGTTCTGCAGCACCGTGCGCGCGCCGAAGTGTTCTTCCATGATGGCCTTCAGGGGTACGTTGTCCCAGTCCGGCAGGTTGGGCGGGCAGTGGACGGTGCCCGTGCGGCTGTCCAGCGGGCCGCCGCAGCTGATCCCCACGCCGATCAGATCCGCATGGCGGACGCCGTTCCGTTCCAGCAGCGCGTCGGCGGAGGCGATCAGCTCGTCGACGATCGCCCGCCAGCCCCGTTCCACGTCGGTGGGGAAAGCGATTTTATCAAGAATCAGTTCCTCGTGTCGCTCGGGGATCTCCCCCTTGCCGAGGATGGCGGCGCATTTTGTCCCGCCGATATCAAAGCCGAGTGAGTAACGCATGGGGTGCTCCTTTGTGTGATAAATTGGGGGTTGGCGAGCTGTTTCATGGTAGCACGGCGCATTGCGCCGTCTGGCGTCCGGA
>CAMVNL010000425.1 GCA_947168785.1 uncultured Clostridia bacterium
CCTCGGGCGCGAAGCCTTCCACGTGGTCCTTTTCCTTCTGCAGCAGGCTTTCCGGGATAAACAGAGGCATATAGACGTTCTCATGCCCCAGCGCTTTGAAGCGCTCGTCCATCTGCTTCTGGATCAGCTCCCAGATGGCGTAGCCGTAGGGACGGATGATCATGCAGCCCTTGACGCTGGAATAGTCGATCAGATCGGCCTTTTTCACCACGTCCGTATACCATTTGGCGAAATCCTCCTCCATGGAGGTGATCGCCTCAACCATTTTCTTGTTGTCAGCCATAAAGACTCCTCACTCTTGTTACTCTCGTTATAGTTTCACTCCGTCCGCCGTCAGCAGGGACCGGAGCTCCTTCGCGTCAGATTGGCTTCCGTTGAAGCACACCGCCCGCATACCGGCCGCCCTGCCGCCCGCGCAGTTGGCGGGATTGTCGTCCACGAACAGGCAGGTTTCCGGCGCAAGGCCGAATTTCTCAAAAAACAGCCGGAATATTTCAGGTTCCGGCTTGAGCACGTGGTAATCCCCCGACGCGAACAGACCGTCGAACAGCTTCAACTCCGGCAGGTCGCCGCAGATCCAGTGAAAGCTGACGCCGATATTGCTGAGCAGATAGATCCCGTACCCGGCGGCCTTCAGCTCCCGGATCAAACCGGCGATCCCCGGCACCGGCGGCATGAAGACCAGTTCCAGATTGCGCCGGTAACAGATATCCTCACAGTAGGCGCGCAGCTTCGGCGGCAGTTTTTCCATACAGGGGGGAAGGATCTCCTCCCGGACGCCGTCTCCCCTGTCGCAGGCCTGCCACTGGGGGCTGCCGAACACGGTTTTCACGCACAGGTCGATCTCCTGCGGGTCGGATGTATAGCGTAAAAGCATCGCCTCGGGGTCATACCGAAGTATGACGTTCCCGAGGTCGAAGACAATATTCTTAATTTCGCTCACAGCGATTATTTATTTTTAAAGATGTTGAAGATGTCGATGATGCTCTCATCGTCGACGCCGGTGTTGGAAGGAGCGGCGCCGGCAGGGTTATCCTGTACGGGCGGTACGCTGAAGGGGATCGAAGCGTCGTCCGCTTCCGTCTTCTCAACCGGGGTATAGGCGACGGCGGGCTTGCCGTCCGTGCCGAAGCCCGTGGCGATAACGGTGACCAGCATCTCGTCGTCCAGCGACGGATCGGTGGATACGCCGAAGATGATGTTGGCGTCGATATCGGCGGCATCCTTCACGATGGTGGCCGCCACGTCCACGTCGTCCCGCGTGATGTCGTTGGAGGCGGAGATCAGAATGATCACGCCCTTGGCGCCCTGAATGGTGGTCTCAAGCAGCGGGCTGGAGATGGCGGCGTTGGCGGCAGCTTCCGCCTTGTCCTTGCCGCTGGCACGGCCCACGCCCATGTGCGCATGGCCCGCGTCCTTCATGACGCTGGTGACGTCGGCAAAGTCGAGGTTGATGATGCCGGGGACCTTGATCAGCTCCGCAATGGATTTCACGCCCTGACGCAGCACGTCGTCGGCGATGCTGAACGCGTTGAGGAAGGTGATCTTCTGATCGGAGACCAGTTTCAAGCGCTCATTAGGGATCACGATGAGGCTGTCCACATGCTGGGCCAGCTCCGCGATGCCCGCTTCCGCCTGCTGCATGCGGCGGCGGCCTTCAAAATCAAAGGGCTTCGTCACGATGCCCACGGTCAGAATACCTTTATCCTTGGCCAGCTGCGCGATGACAGGCGCGGCGCCCGTGCCTGTGCCGCCGCCCATGCCGGCGGTGATGAATACCATGTCGGTCCCGGCCAGCGCTTCGTTCAGCGCTTCCATGCTCTCTTCTGCGGCCTTCTTGCCGATATCCGGCTTGGAGCCTGCGCCCTGACCGCCGGTGGCCTTTTCGCCGATCTGGATCTTGGTGGTGGCCTTCGAACCGATCAGCACCTGCTTATCGGTGTTCACGGCGATGAACTCAACGCCCTGCACGCCGGATTCCACCATGCGGTTCACAGCGTTGCCGCCGCCTCCGCCGACGCCCACGACCTTAATCTGGGTCACAAGATCATATTCACTTGACATTTCAAATCCCATTTCAATATCCTCCGATGCACTAATCTTTATATTCTGATCCCATAATATACTTTATACTACCATATCGCTGTTTGAATTTCAAGAAGAAAAATCAGAATTATGCGGATTTCTTCATTTTTTTTGCCGATCATTCCCCGCCGCCGTCTTCGTCGACGGAGGCTTCCTCCGCGTCCTCTTCCGCGGCGGCGTCCTCTTCCGCAGCCTCGTCCGTGTTCTCCTCTTCTTCGCCGTTTTCTTCTTCCGCCTCGTCCTCGTAGGCATATTCCTCTTCGGACGACGCGTCCGTCTCCGTCAGGACCGGCGCGGGAATGGTGGTTTCCTCTTTTTCACGGACGAAGGCCTTTGCGTCTGTCGTCAGGTCGATGATCAGTTTTTCCGTGGTGCCCTCCACCACGTTTTTGGCGATGACCTCTTTGCCGAAGGCGATCTTACCGGCGACGGTGCTGACGGAACCCAGCTTGACCTCCACCCGGTGATCCAGCTCGATCACGATATCGGTGGGATTG
>CAMVNL010000426.1 GCA_947168785.1 uncultured Clostridia bacterium
CTTTGGAAACTGCCAGCCTTTTGAAAAAGGCTGGACCGAAAACTTTTATTGCTGCCGCAAAAAACTATTACGAGCGGTAAACGTTTTATAGTATGTTATAATATTTTATAATATAGCAAAAACACTTTGTTTTTCTGGGAGGAAAAGAGAAATGATTGAACTGAAGCGTTCCGACAAGCTGTCAAATGTTCATTCCGACATCAGAGGCCCCGTGTTCGTGGAATCCAACCGGATGCGCGCCCAGGGCATCGACGTGCTGCGTCTGAATACCGGCAACCCGGCGACGTTTGATTTCAAAATGCCGGATTCCGTCCGTAACGCCCTGCTGAACAACGTCGATAAGGCGGTGGCTTACTGCGACCTGAAGGGTATGCCCGCCGCCCGTGAGGCGATCTGCAACTATCACAAGGGCAAGGGCATTGAGGGCGTCACCCCCGACGACGTCTTCATCGGCAACGGCGTCAGCGAGCTGGTTACCATGACCCTCACCGCGCTGCTGAACTACGGGGATGAGATCCTCGTCCCCACGCCGGACTATTCCCTGTGGACCAACTCCGTCTGGATCGCCGGCGCGAAGCCCGTCCACTATATCTGCGACGAAAGCAGCTGCTGGTATCCCGATCTGGACGACATCCGTAAAAAGATCACCCCCAAGACCAAGGCCATCGTGCTGATCAACCCCAACAACCCCACCGGCGCCCTTTATCCCAAAGAGCTGCTGGAGCAGATCGTCGCCATCGCCCGGGAGCATCAGCTGGTGGTGCTGTCCGACGAGATCTATGACAGACTTGTCATGGACGGCCTTGAGCACGTCTCCACCGCCACCCTCTGCCCGGATCTTCTCTGCATCACCTTCAACGGCCTGTCCAAGTCCCACATCATCTGTGGCTTCCGCTGCGGCTGGATGATCCTGTCCGGCGCCAAGGATAAAGCCTCCGATTTTATCGCGGGCCTGGTGCAGCTGGCCGCCATGCGTCTGTGCGCCAACGCCCTGATGCAGCTGGTCATCCCCGCTGCGCTGGACGATCCCGAGAGCACCCGCGCCATGATCGTCCCCGGCGGCCGTCTCTATGAACAGCGCGAGGCCTGCTGCCGCGAGCTGGATAAGATCGAGGGCATCACCTACGTCAAGAACTCCGCCGCTTTCTACATCTTCCCCAAACTGGACGTGAAGAGGTTCAACATCACCGACGACCAGCAGTTCGCCATGGACTACCTCCACGCTAAGCACGTGATGATCATTCCGGGACGTGGCTTCAGCTGGGACGCCCCCGACCACTTCCGCATCGTCATGCTGCCGGAGGCGGAGCAGATCGCCAAGGCCATGCGCGACCTGGGCGACTTCCTGAAGGATTACAGACAGAACTGACGTTTTACCGCGACAGAGGGCAGCCGCAGGACCGCCCTCTGCCGTTTTTTTATTCGTTTTCTTCTTATGCGGCGGAAGCAATGAAAGTTTTCGGTCAAGCCTTTTTCAAAAGGCTTGCGGTTTCCAAAGGCAGCGCCTTTGGTCGTCCGCCGCAGCGGACGAAATCCTTTACCGTTCGAAAAGCGCAGGAAAGGTTTCAGGAAAACCCTCGCCGGGGTTTTTCCTGAGTGCGAAGCACAAAGGATCAATTTTCAAAGGAGACCAGCTATATGGACAAAATCATCATCAAAGACCTGCACATCTACGCCTACCACGGCGTCAATATCGAAGAAAAGATCAAAGGCCAGAATTATTACATTGACGTCACGGCAGAGGCTGATCTTCGCCGCGCCTGCCATACGGATGATCTGGACGATACGGTCAGCTATTCCAAAATGGTCAAGCGGATCAATTTTGCCTTTACGGCGGAAAAATACGACCTGATCGAAAAGGCCGCACAGGAGGTCGCGGATATTCTGCTGGGTGAATTCCCGAAACTGCAGGCGGTAGAGGTGACGGTCAGAAAGCCTGAGGCTCCTGTTAAGGCGGATTTCGGCTTCGTGGCCGTGTCTATCTGGAGAACACGAGATGACAAATAAAGCCTACATCGCGCTGGGCTCCAACATGGGAGACGCCGCGGAAAACCTGAACGACGCGCTGAAGGCGCTGGACCTTGTCCCGGGGGTTACAGTAACAAAAGTTTCAAAATACTATATTACCGAGCCATGGGGCTATGCCGACCAGCCGGATTTCACCAACGCCTGCTGCGAGGTGGAAACGGCGCTGTCCCCGGAAGCGCTGCTGGGCGTATGCCTCGGGATCGAAGCCGGGATGGGCCGGGTCCGGCAGATCAAAAACGGCCCCCGTATTATCGACCTTGACCTGCTGTTATACGGCAATGAAAAACGCGATACCGAAGAATTGATCCTGCCGCATCCGAGAATGCCGGAAAGAGACTTTGTTTTGCTGCCCCTGAACGACCTTGCCGAAGACGGCAGGATAGGGGAGTTTGACGTGGCGTCTGCCCTTGCAAATTTGCGAAAAACGTCAAATTGAAACGTAGGGACGCGATTCACCCGGCGGCGTTGTAAAATATGGTAAAAAACCTCGAAAAAGGGGTTGACAATCGCAAACTGTTGTGGTAATATATGCGAGCACTTGAGAG
>CAMVNL010000427.1 GCA_947168785.1 uncultured Clostridia bacterium
CGTCATATCTCTGCTCTCCGCATTCCGCTCTCCGCTCTTAATTGAGTATCACCTTTTTGATCGCCGCCAGCAGATCGTCATATTCTTCAAACGCGGGCAGGTCGGGGTAGTCGGCTTTGATCTTCTCCGTGCTCTTGAACAGGAAACCCGCCTTACTGGCCTGGATCATACCGAGGTCGTTGAAGCTGTCGCCGCTGGCAATGGTGGTGAAGCCCACGCTCTGCAGCGCCTTCACGGTGGAAAGCTTGGATTTCTCCACTCGCATCTTGTAGCCGGTGATCTCGCCGTTCTCCGCCACCTCCAGCGTGTTGCAGAACAGGGTGGGGTAGCCCAGCTTCTTCATCAGCGGCATGGCAAACTGATAGAAGGTGTCGCTGAGAATGATGACCTGCGTGAATGCGCGCAGCTTGTCCAAAAACTCCTTGGCGCCGGGCATGGGGTCGATGGTGGCGATGGTGTCCTGAATCTCCTTCAGGCCAAGGCCGTGCTCCTTCAGAATATTGATGCGGTACTGCATCAGTTTATCATAGTCCGGCTCGTCGCGGGTGGTGCGGCGCAGCTCCGGAATGCCCGTTGCCTCCGCAAAGGCGATCCAGATCTCCGGCACCAGCACGCCCTCCATATCCAGACATACCACGTACATATCGTTGCTCATGACAGCGTCCTCATTTCCGTTTTTTAGTATTGTATCACTTTAATTTGTTAAAGTCAACAGTCAGTTTGCCAAAGGGGCGGGGAAAATGATCGTCTTTTACGGCAGGTTGTGCCCTTCGCACAGCCAGACGCGGCAGGGGATACTCTCGCAGGCAGGGTCGGCAAATACGGCGGTGATCTTCACCGTCTTCCCTTCGCAGCCCTCCGGCAGCGTCATGTAAAAGGTATTGTTCCTGTCCTTGCTCAGCACACGGTGCTCCCAGATGTTGGCCTTATAGTCCGGCGCGCGGCGGGGGAAGCCGATATTGTTTCCTTCGATCTCGGCGGCGCAGTACACGCCCTCCACGCCGTGAACGCCCTCGATCCCAACAGCCAGATAGCTGCCGGTGCGGTGCGCCGGAATGATGAGTTCGCCGCTCTTGCAAACGCCCGCCCGCTCCGGGGAGAAGGGGGCCTGCAGGTTATTGGCGTGGGCGGCGGTGAGGTCCAGCGCTCTGCCGTCCTTTTTCACCCGCACCGCGTAAATGCGGTCCGGCGGGCAGGGCAGCCGCAGGTAACGCAGTTTCCCTTCCACCGGGAAGACCGCGCACAGCCGCTTGCCCTCCGCCATATAGGTGGTGTGAACCGACATCCGGACGACCTCCACGGTCTCTTTTTCGTTGACAGTGAGGAGTTCTCCGCGTTCCGACGTATTCCACCGGGCGAAGTCCGTCCCGTAGGTCAGCGTCTCCGGGAGCAGCGCGAACTTCAACTCCCGCGTTTCTTCCTTGGCGGAAAAGAACTCGACCTCCACCGTGTCGGCTTCCACTTCTCTGCCGCAGTCCACCCGCAGGCAGCCGCCGTCGATGCGAAGGCTCTTGTCCTGATAGATCAGGCTCTGGGTGTCGTAGAAGGTGTCGGGATCGCCGTCGAACAGCGCCTTTGCTTCGCACCCCCGCAGCCGGTAGGTCTTCTGTGCAAAAAAGGCGTTTCTTGCCGCGTTCACCTCCGGGATTTTGCTATCCCCGGAGCGGTCGATGGAGCGGCGTTCCAGACTGTCGTTGTCGGCGGGGAAGACCGCCTTTTCATACATTTCTTCGCCGTTCGCGGGGGCGACGGCGGTCTCGCTCAATTCACCGAGGAACACCGGCGGATTCTCCTGAACGTCCACCGCGCCTACGACGGCGAAATCCGTTTTCTCGCCGTTTTTCAGCAGATGGACCGTTCCCCCAGCCGAACGCAGATATTTCACCTTGACCGGGGTGCCGTCGGCGGCATCTTTGACCGTCTCATACCGGCAGCCCGTCAGCACCGGGTCGGCCTTTTCGGGGCGGGAGACCTCGATGAGCGTCGCCCGGAAGGGCAGCAGCGTCACGTTCACTTTTTCGCCGTAGGCGAACGTGCCGATATGTTCTTCATAGGGGTGGCGGATATTGACGAAATACGCGCCATTCTCCGTCAGGCCGATGGTCTCATCAAGGGCCACGGTGATCTCCCGGCTCTCCCAGGTGTCGTTGCCGGTGCAGAGATAGCGCTTTTCGCCCGTGCCCCGGCTGACGGCGTCGCAGCCGTACTCCGTCGGCAGCACCAGACCGTCCACCAGTATTTCCGCGTTGTGTTTATGTAAATTATACACCCTTGCCAGCTTGGGCAGCTCGTTGTCCCGCACGAACCATGGGTTGCCGTACATCTCCGGCGCTAAAATCAGCGACCGGCCGAAGGCCTGATAGACAAGATCGTCCTCAAAGTAGTCCACGGCGGAGGAGATGCACACGCCGTGGTCCTCCATCAGCCGTTTCAGCCCTTCCGTGTGTCCCCGGCGGAAGATGAAACCCCGGTTGTGCATACAGGTGAAGTCGTTGCCCAGATGCACGTCCACGTAGGTCTCGTCGCCCTTCCACAGCTGGGTTGTCACGTAGGGGG
>CAMVNL010000428.1 GCA_947168785.1 uncultured Clostridia bacterium
CCTTTACAGGTTGTTGCTCTGACGATGACGGCGCAGATCAATGAAAAGACCTTCATCGCCACGCTGACAAGCCGGTCCTATGAAGAGATCGGGCTGGATTTCACCGATCCGCCGGGGCTGTCCGTCTTCTCCGTCCGCACGGAAGGGGAGGGGTACGCCGTGCGCGTCGGCGACTGCGAGGACAGCGTTACGAAGGATTTTTGGCCGGATGGCGCGCCTTTGCGGCTGCTGATCGAAACGGTGCGGACAGCGGTCTTCACCAATCACGGCGCCTTTGAAAAGGACGCGGCGACGGAGGGCTATACCGCCGCGCTGACCGTCTGCGGCGCGCCGGTGACGGCGACGTTTGACCGTGACGGCCTGCTGACGGAGATCCGTTCCGAATCGTTTCAGGCGGTCTTTGCTCAGATGTCGTAGCACGCAGCCTCAGCTGCGTTTTTCAGCGAAAATGATTCTATCCGCAGCACGACGCCTTGCGCCGTTAATACGAAAAATTGATAATCCGTATTATCGTTGCGGAAACAATCGGAACTGCATTGCAACGGCTTCGGCAAATAGCGGCACTGAGGTGCCGCGCTACAAAAAAACAACCGGGCGGGAGATCCTCGGATTCCCCGCCCGGCGTTAATTTGTATTTTATTTATCCGACCAGCTCCACAGTCTCATCGTAGAGCTTGATCCAGGTGCCGGTGGCGAAGTTCCTCGCCCGCAGCAGCACCTCGTCGTCGTAGGCTTCAATGATCCAGCCGCAGCCGTTGGCAAGATGGCCGCCGTGGATGAAATCGAAATACAGATAAGAGGGCAGATTGATCAGCGTGATCTTGTTGCCGTTGTTGTTTTCCATGTATTCCACGGAACCGTACTTCGCGCCGATGACGCTGTCGGATTTCTTGTACCCGGCGTGAATGTGGCCGCTGATATAGAACACGTTGTCGTATTGCTTCAGGATCTCCACCACCGCGTCGGATTCGTCCCCGATGCCGCCCTTGTCGTCGGGATCGTCCTTCTGCAGCTCCCAGTTATAGGGAAGACCGTGGGTCTTGTTGATGGGCTGGTGCATGAACACGAAGATCGGAAGGCCCGTTTCGGCGGCTTTGGCCATCTCTCCCGAAAACCATTGCAGCTGCGTGGGGCTGAGATACGCGTCGGTGTTGTCCTTCTCCGAGCCCAGCGCGATGAAATAACAGCCGTTGATGACCTCGGAGTAATACATGGTGGAGACGTCGCGCCCGGCGATCAGCCGGTTATATTTGCTGAACGTGACCTGCACGCCGTCCTCCGGGTTGTCGAACTCTTCGCGGTTGGGCCCCCAGGTGTCGTGGTTGCCCACCACGACCAGCTTGTTGTCCGCGATATCATATTTGGAAAGCGCGTCCGTGAATACGTTCCACTGGTCGATATAGCCGTGATCGGTGATGTCGCCCACAAAGGCCACGGCGTCCAGCTTGTCCCGCGCGTCGGCCATATCCTGCAGGCCCAGCTCCAGCATGCCCTGAAAGATGAATTTGAAGTTGCCCCGCAGATGCAGGTCGGAGATGGCGGCGAAGCTGACGCGGCAGTTCTCCTCCGCGTGGGTGATCTTTCCCTGCATCTTGCCTTCGATCATGCCCAGCGGCTGCGCTACGGTCATGAACACGGAGAGGAACAGGCTGACCAGTTTGACGAAAATGCTTAAAAACATAACAAAACCCCCTTCTTTTCTTCAATGACATTATAAACCATTGTTTCGGAAAAAACAACCGTTTTTTAAGCTGCAATTTAGTGAAATCCGCTATGATCGGAACAACAGAGACAGAAAGGCGGTCAAAAACATGAAAAAGCTCACGGCGATAGCCGCGGCGCTGGCGGTTCTGCTGTCATTGTTCGCGGGCTGCGGGAAAAAGACGGAGCCGGAGGAAAACAACTCCGCCGCGGATGAAATGCGCGTCACGTTTTTTGACGTGGGGAAGGGTGACTGCATCCTGATCGAAAAGGACGGCGCTTTCGTGCTGATCGACGCCGGTTACGCCGATACGGCGGACGACGTGATCGCCTTTCTGAAGGAGCGGGGCGTGGAGACGCTGGACGAAATGATCGTCACCCACTACGACAAGGATCACGTGGGCGGCGCCTCCGCGGTGGCGGAGGCCTTCGGTATCACGCAGCTCCTTCTTCCCGCGTACGCCGGCAGCAGCAAGCACTATACGGCGCTGATGAAGACCGTGGTGGAGCGGAATCTGACCTACCGGCAGGTGACGGAGGACGTTTCCTTTACGCTGGCGGGCATTGAGTTCACTGTATTCGCTTCGCCTGTGGAATACCTCGCCGGAGACGGCGAGGAAGAGGGCAACGACAACGACGTTTCCCTGGTGGTTTCCGCCGTGTACGGAGAGGATTCCTACCTCTTTGCCGGGGATATCGAAAAGGCCGGCATCAGCGCGTATCTGGCAGCCGGGCACGGGACCTTCGACGTGCTGAAGATGCCCCACCACGGCGGAAAGGAAAAGAACACCGACGACCTGCTCGCCAACGTGTCGCCCAAAATCGCGGTGATCACCGCCAGCGCCGACGAACCG
>CAMVNL010000429.1 GCA_947168785.1 uncultured Clostridia bacterium
CGACAGTATGGCGCGGCTTTGCGCAAAGGCGGATATCATCGTGCCAAACCTCTCGGAGGCCTGCTTCATGCTGCACCGGGACTACCCGGCGCAATACGGCGAGGAAGAGATCCGCGCGATCCTGCGGGAGCTGACGGAGCTCGGCGCGAAGACCGCCGTGCTGACCGGCGTCAGCTTCTCCCCGGACCGGATCGGCGTGATGGCCTACGACGCGGAGAAACGCGGATATTTCAGCTATTTCACGGAGAAGGTGCCCCAGAGCTTTCACGGCACGGGAGACGTGTTCTCCTCCACTTGCGTGGGCGCGCTGATGCGGGGACTGCCCCTTTCCGGCGCGCTGAAGACCGCCGCCGATTTCACCCTCGCCGCCATCAAAGAGACGGTAAAAAACCCCGTACACAACTGGTACGGGGTGGACTTTGAAACAGCCCTGCCGCAGCTTTTGCGGGAGCTGGAAGCCAACCGCTGAACGGTTGGCAGTCGCCAGTTGCCAGTTGTCAGTCGCCAGATAAGAATTCAATGAAAAAGCCCTTCCGAATTGGGAATGCTTCCGTTCGGATGGGCGTTTTCTTTCGTTACGTCCCGGCACGCTGATTCCGGCGACTCGCGACTGGAGACTGGCGACTGGCGACTGATCGGAGGATCCGATCAATCCTCCTCCAGCGCCTGGGTCACGTGAACGGTGACGGTGCTGTCATAGCAGGAGAAGACCTGCGCCAGCTTTTCCTCAGAGGGCTTTTTGGTGAGCAGGCTGACGACGGGGACGAGGACGAGGCCGCCCAGCATGGCAAACGCGCCGCAGTTGACAGGGCTTTGCAGCACCGCCGGGAAGCTGCTCTTGAAGAACATGTTGGCCAGCATCAGGCACACGCCCCAGACAAAGCTGGCGATACAGGCGGGCTTGGTGACGCGCTTCCAGTACAGGCTGTAAAGGAAGGGAGCCAGGAAGGCGCCGGCCAGCGCGCCCCAGGAAAGCCCCATGAGCTGGGCGATAAAGGTGACGTTCTTTTTATACTGCACCACGGCGATGACGGCAGAGATCACGATGAACACGGCCACAAAGCAGCGGATCACGATCAGGTTGCGCTTTTCCTCCGTCTTTTTGAAGATCACCGGGTCGATGAAATCCAGCGTCAGGGTGGAGGAGGAGGTCAGCACCAGCGAGGAAAGGGTGGACATGGAGGCGGAGAGCACCAGGATCAGCGTGACGCCGATGAGGACGGGGGAAAGATTGGAGAGCATCTCCGGGATGATGGCGTCGAATTTGCCGGTGGCGTCGTCCATGAACAGCCGGCCGAAGCCGCCGAGGAAGTAGCACCCGCCCGCCACGATGACGGCAAACACGGTGGAGATCACGGTGCCCTTGTGGATATCCTTCTCGCTCTTGATGGCATAGAACTTCTGCACCATCTGAGGCAGACCCCAGGTGCCCAGGGACGTCAGGATCACCACGCACAGCAGCCCGAAGGGATCGGGCCCGAAGAAGGAGGCGAACACGCCCTGCTGAGACGAAACCGTCTCGTCCTGCACAAGGGACAGCGCCTCCAGCGAGCCCATGAAGCCGCCGTTGAGCTTCAGCACCGCGGCGATGATGGCCACGATGCCCCCCAGCATGACGACGCCCTGAATGAAGTCGTTGATGGCGGTGGCCATGTAGCCGCCCGCGATGACGTAGACGGCGGTGAGGATGGCCATGACCACAATGCAGATCGTATAATCCACGTTGAAGGCCATGCCGAACAGACGGGACAGACCGTTATACAGCGACGCGGTATAGGGGATCAGGAACACGAAGATGATGAGCGAGGACAGCAGCTTGAGGGTTTTGCTGTCGAAGCGCTTTTCAAAGAACTGGGGCATGGTGGCCGAGCCCAGATGCTGGGTCATGATGCGGGTCCGCCTGCCCAGCAGCACCCACGCCAGCAGCGAGCCGATGAAGGCGTTGCCCAGGCCGATCCAGGTGGAGGCCACGCCGAACTTCCAGCCGAACTGACCGGCGTATCCCACAAAAATCACCGCGGAGAAGTAGGACGTGCCGTAGGCGAAGGCGGTGAGCCACGGGCCAACGCTTCTGCCGCCCAGCACGAAGCCGTTGACGTCGGTGGAATGGCGGCGGCAGTAAAAGCCCACCGCGACGGTCACCGCGAAGAACACGCACAGCAGAATGATTTTAACAGCCATAAGAAAACCTCCCAATGAAAAACGGCCTCAAGAGAAACACCTCTCAAAGACCGTCCGGATACTGATTGTGAAACACTCAGAAATCAGAGCAGACAGTCTTATCGAAGCAATAATAGTAACCGTTCCGACGCGTTTTCATGTCCGCTCCCCTTTCTCTGTTTCGTTGGGTGTATGATACATCAAAAAAAGGCCGGTGTCAATACTTTAGCGATTAAAAGCGTTAAATTATCCATTCGTTTTTTTAATATGAGTATTCGTGATCGTTGATGATAGCGGCGGACAGAGGCAAATTGGCAGTTTGTCGCGCCGTTGGCGCGACAAACAGTCGCCAGTCGCCAGAGGCGGCGCGTTGCGCCGCAGTCGCAAGAAAGAG
>CAMVNL010000430.1 GCA_947168785.1 uncultured Clostridia bacterium
CGCTGAGAATGCGCGGTTCTTGTTTGGACAGGGCCAGCAGCTCCCTGTCGCCGGTGAGGAACAGGTTGACGGAATCCTCCAGCGCGCAGCGCGCGTCTCCGTCCGCCTCCGGCAGCGCCGTCACGGTCTCGGTCAGCGCGGTGAGAAACGCTTCGGTCTCCTCCCGCGCCGCCGGGCAAAGCTCCGCCGACAGGCGGCGCAGCTCGTCAAAGACGGCTTCGCGGACGCAGGGCTGAAAGGGGGCGGCCAGCGCCTTTTGCAGAGCGGCGTGGGCCTCGCCGCCGGGGAACAGCGCCGCCCGCAGCAGCACGTCGGCGTCGATCAGCAGCTTCACGGCGTCGCCTCCTTCCGTCTCTCTTCGGCGACCCACCGGGAGACCGCCGCCTCATCGGAAAGACCTGCCGCTTCCGCTGCGCCGGACAAGGCCGTTTGCAGCCGTTCCAGCGCGCAGACGGCGGCGTTCGCCACCCGGACGCAGTTTCCGTCCACGGTAAATGTGACCCTTCCGCCGGGGACCAGCCCCAGCGCGGCGCGCACGTCCTTGGGGATCGTCACCCGCCCCTTGGCGTCCGCCCGGGCGTCGACGGTGAATGTGATGTTGTCGGTTTCAGGTAGCACGGCGCATTGCGCCGTCTGACGGTTGCCCATGATGATTTGTTTTCCCTCTGTAAAATACCTTCATATAAACGGTGATCCGCTGCGGTTCAGATCTTTTTTGAACAAAACACGCGAGACGGCGCAAGGCGCAGTACCGCATCTCCGCACTCCGCACTCCGCACTCCGCTCTGATGCTGCGTTCAGCGCCGCAGCTGCCACGCCACGTCCGCGAAGAACAGCTCTTTTTCCAGCTTCTCCGGGGTGGTATCCTTGTCGATATGGACGAATTCGATCCCCGCCATGCGGGCAAAATCGCGGACCATCTCCGCGTCCACGTCGAGGCTGAGCACCGTGTGGTGCGCGCCGCCCGCGAGGATCCAGCACTCCGCGCCGGTCTCAAGGTTCGGGGCCGCCTTCCACATGACCCTTGCCACGGGGAGGTTGGGCATGGTCTGGGTGGGCTTGACGCACTCGATATCCTGCACGATGAAGCGCATGCGGCCGCCCATATCCACCAGCGACACCACGATGCCCTTTCCTGCCTGTCCCTCAAAGACGAGGCGTGCGGGGTCTTCCCGATCGCCGATGCCCAGCGGATGCACTTCGATCCTCGGCTTGTCCGCGGCCACGCTGGGGCAGACCTCCAGCATGTGGGCGCCCAGGGAAATGCCACCCTCCAGGTCGTAGGTGTAATCCTCCATAAAGGCGGAGCGCTTGCCCATCACCTTCATCACGGCGGTCATGGCGGCGGTCTTCCAGTCGCCCTCCGCGCCGTAGCCGTAGCCGTCCGCCATCAGGTTCTGGGAGGCGATGCCCGGCAGCTGGCGCATGCCGTACAGGTCCTGGAAGGTGTTGGTGTAGGCCCTGCAGCCCTCCGCGTCCAGCAGCTTTTTCATGGCGATCTCTTCCTTCGCCTGATAGCGCACCGCGTCCATGTTGTCCGTCGCCAATTCATACCGGGAAAGGTATTCCGCCACCTTCGCGTCGGTCTCCTCCTCGGTGACGGCGTCGATCATTTCCGCCAGCTTGCCCACCGGCCAGGTGTTCACCTGCCAGCCCAGCTTGATCTGGGTTTCCACCTTGTCGCCCTCGGTGACGGCCACCTCGCGCATGTTGTCGCCGAAGCGCATCACCTTCAGGTTCCGGCTGAAATCGTAAGCCGCCGCCACCTTCATCCATTTGCCGATGCGTTTCTGCACGCTCTCGTTGCGCCAATGACCGGCGATCACCTTGCGGGGCAGGCGCATCCGCGCGCCGATGAAGCCGTGCTCACGGTCGCCGTGGGCGCTCTGGTGCAGGTTCATGTAGTCCATGTCGATCTCCTCATTGGGAATGGAGGAGTTGAACTGGGTGTGGAAGTGCAGCAGAGGCTTTTGCAGCAGCGAGAAAGCGTTGATCCACATTTTGGAGGGGCTGAAGGTGTGGCAGAAGGTGATAATACCCGCGCAGGTATCGTCGAAGTTCGCCTCCTTCACGATCTTTTCCGCGCCGCCCGCCGTTTTGACCGTGTCCTCGTAGACGATCTCATAGGGCAGTTTGCCGCTCTCATTCAGAGTTTCCACGATGGTGCGGCAGTCCCGCTCCACGGTTTTCAGGGTCTCCTCTCCATAGAGGAACTGGCTGCCGACGACGAACCAGAATTTGTAAGCTTTCATAGACGGTTTCCTTTCATCCGATTTTTGCTTGATTTAAGATTTATTATATATCATTGGATTGTAAAATGCAATTGTGTTTATGTAATATATTCGCGCCGGACGGATGGAGGGCGAGCAAGGCTCGACAAGTTAGGCGGCGCTATCGCGCCTGAGTTAGGCGCTTCGCTGAGTTAGGCGGCACTTCGTGCCTGAGTTATGCGCTTTCGCTGAGAAAAAAATGAAAATGCCTTACAAATCAACTATTCTCAGGCGCGTCAGCGCCGCTTAACTCAGTGCCGTAAGGCACGCTTAACTCAGGCG
>CAMVNL010000431.1 GCA_947168785.1 uncultured Clostridia bacterium
CGGAGATCCTGAACAAATACCCCTACGAGGTCTCCGGCGGACAGAAGCAGCGGGCCGCCGCCGCACGGGCGCTGATTACGAACCCGAAGCTGATATTGGCGGACGAGCCCACCGGCGCGCTGGATTCCCAGTCCTCCGCGGAGCTGCTGCGGGTCTTCTCCCAGATGAACCGGCAGGGGCAGACCATCCTGATGGTCACCCACTCCGCGGACGCTGCCTCCCATGCGGACCGGGTGCTGTTCATCCGCGACGGCGTGGTCTTCCACCAGCTCTACCGGGGTGACGCTACCAACGAGGAGCTGTATAAGAAAATCGCCGACACCCTCACGATGCTGCGCACGGGGAGGTGACGGCCATGAAAAACGGATTCTATGCAAAAATCGCCGCCGACAACATCAAAAAGAACGGGCGGTTATATCTGCCGCGTATTCTGGCGGAGGCAGGGCTGCTGGGCTGCTTTTACATCCTTATCACGCTGGCGATGGACGGCCGTCTGTCGGAGGCGCTGGGCGGCGCGTACCTGCCCACCTTCATGTGGTTGGGCGCCGCGGTACTGGGACTGCTGTCGCTCATTCTGATCCTGTACATCAACAGCTTTCTGATGAAGCGCCGCAAGAGCGAATACGGCCTGTATAACGTGCTGGGGCTGGAAAAGCGCCATATCGCCCGGGTGCTGTTCGCCGAATCACTGATCGCGTCGCTGGCGTCCGTTGCGCTGGGGCTGTGCTTCGGGGTGCTGTTCTATAAGCTGTCCTCTCTGCTGATCTGCCGGCTGCTGCGTTCGCCGGTCGTGGCGGGTTTCTACTACCTGAACGCGGTCACCCTGCTGATCCCCGCGGCGGCGTTCCTTGCGCTGGATCTTTTAGCCTATTTTGTCAACCGTGTCGCCATCCGCCGCATGAAGCCGGTGGAGCTGCTCTCAGCGAAGAAGGCCGGGGAAAAAGAGCCGAAAACCAAATGGCCGCTGCTGCTCCTCGGCGTGCTGACGCTTGGCGCGGGCTACGGTATCGCCCTGACCGTCAAAGCCCCCCTGCAGGCTATCTTCCTGTTCTTCGCGGCGGTGATCCTCGTGATCGTCGGCACCTACTGCCTGTTTATCACGGGCACCACCTTCATCCTGCAATGCCTGAAAAAGAGCAAAAAATACTACTATAACAAAAAGCATATGCCCGCCGTGGCGGGGCTGTTGTTCCGCATGAAGCAGAACGCCGTGGGGCTGGCCTCCATCGCGATTTTAGCCACCGGGGTGCTGGTGATGATCTCCACCACCGTCAGCCTTTACAGCGGCGTGCAGGACACCATGGAGACCAACTACCCCCGCCAGCTCTATCTTTCCGCCTACCGGCAGGAGGGCGAGGAGATCACGCATATTCCCTCCGGAAAGCTGGAAGAGATCGTGCGGGAGGCCGCCGAAGAAAACGGCGTGGCGGTACAGGACACGGAAAGCGAACGCCTGCTGACCGTCTCCTATCTGCTGCGGGACGGCAAGCTGCTGACGAAAACCGAAGCGGAAGGCGGCTACGATACGTCAGAGCTTTGCAGCGTCATGTTCATCACCGAGGACACATATGCGGAATTGCAGAGCAAAAGGGTGACGGCGGAGGATCCGGCGCTGTCCCGCGCTCCGGATGGGCTGGGGCTTGACAAGGACGAGATCGCCTTCTGCCGCGTCGCCTCCGCCGCCATGGACCTGGGATTCTTGCCGGAGACGCTGACCTTCCACGGCAATACCTACCGCGTGAAGGAGAACCTGACCTATTTCCCCATCAGCAGCAATATGAGCACGGTGGTGAACGTGCTGGGGATCGTGGTGGCTGACGACGACGTATTAAACGACGTCTACCTTGCGCAGAAGGAGGCCTACGGCGAGTTTGCCAGCGAGTTTGCGGACCGCATCGGCGTGAGCTTCGCCGACGAAGCGGCGGTCAGCGCCGTGGGCGGGCAGGTCAGTCAGGCGATCGTTAAAAAACTGGAGTCAGTCGGGACCGGCGAACTGCAATACGACCTCGACACCAAATGGGAGAGCCTGCACAACGTGCTGGAGATGTACGGCACCTTCCTGTTCCTCGGCATCCTGCTGGGCTTCGTGTGCCTGTTCTCCACCATCCTGATCATCTACTACAAGCAGATCTCCGAGGGCTACGAGGACCGTGAGCGGTTCCAGATCATGGAAAAGATCGGCATGGACGCGCGGGAAGTCAAAAAGACGATCGGCAGCCAGCTGGTCCTGCAGTTCTTCCTGCCGCTGGCCACGGCGGCGGTCCACATGACAGTAGCCTTCCCGATCCTGCTGAAGCTGCTGAAGATCCTGATGCTGACCAACACGTCGCTGTTCATCGTCTGCACCCTTGTCTCCCTCGCGGTGTTCGCGCTGGTATACACCGCGGTGTACGTCCTGACAGCGAGGACGTATTATAAGATTGTGCATTGAGGGAAAGAGGGATTTGTCGCGCTGAAGTTAGGCGCGCCTTCGGCGCTGAGTTAGGCGGCTGCGCCTGAGTTAAGCGTGCCTTACGGCACTGAGTTAAGCGGCGCTGACGCGCCTGA
>CAMVNL010000432.1 GCA_947168785.1 uncultured Clostridia bacterium
GAGCTTCGGGCGGAACAGCCCCCAGGCCAGCAGCCCGCCGAAGAAAAGCAATCCCGCGATAGTGCCGATATTGAAGATGCCGCCCAGCAGGATCGGAGCGAAGAAAAACAGGAAGCCGATCCCGCCGACAATGATCTGGATCAGGCGCTTTATTTCAATGGTATGGTTCTTGTATTTCACCATGATATCACCAATCATTCCACACTTGAATTTCGTACAGTCTCTCGTAATACTCATCTTTCCTACTTCAGGAAAGAAAGCATTGGCAAGATAGCGTACCCCCCGTAGCGCGGCACCTCAGTGCCGCTCTGCACACGAACAACTATCGCAGCACGGCGCACGACTGATCATCAATAGCCGCAGGTCATGATCTGCCACTGGCCGCCGTCGGTGCGGGCCAGCCACCACTGCCAGCCGTAATATTCCTCATCCGTATTGAACGCCCCGCTGTTTGTCTTAGGAGAATGGAACTCCGACGTGAACATGATGCACCGGGTAAAGGGCTCCGGCGCGTCGCCCGGGTCTCTCAGCTCGTTCATCCAGGCGAGGTTTTCGGCATTGCACTGCTCGTCGGCGCCGTAGGCGATGCGATGCAGTTCGCAGTCCTTCCACTGTTCCTCCGTGAAGCGCTGCCGGATCACTTCGATGGCTTCGTCCATCTCCTCTTTGGTATAAATCGCTGATTTGCCGTAATCGATCTTCACTTCGGAAAGGGAACGGCTTCCGCAGCCGGTCAGACAATACACACAAAACAACGCAAGTAATATCGCGGTAAGCCTTTTCATCATCACGCCTCCAAAGAATAATATGATTATTATGTGTTTTTAACCTTAAAAAGAAATGAATCAGGCGGCGCCGAGGTATTCTTCCAGCGTGCAGTCCGTTTCCCGGATCGCCCGGGCCGCGTCGGCGCCCACGTAACGGTAGTGCCACGGCTCATAATCGATGCCGGTGATCTCCTCCGCCCCCTGCGGATAGCGCAGGATGAAACCGTATTGCCAGGCGTGCTCCGCCAGCCACGCATACAATTGCCACTCGTCCGAGGTGTGGGAGTTGATATCCACCGCCATCCCCAGCTCATGCTCGCTGTGGCCGGGCTTTGCCGCCGTGCGGCGGGCTTCCTTCCGCGCCGCCTTTTCCGGCCAGCCCTGCCGGAGCAGCTCGTCCACCTTGCTTTCCATGATCCGCTCCTGGTCTTCCGTGGAACGGTACCCCGCCCGCACGAAGGGCGACAGGCCCGCCGCCCGGGCGTCGTCGAACATCCGCTGCAGATCGGGATAGATGCGCTCGTCCACCCGTTCCCCGTTGGAGAGGGTCAGCAGCGGGGGCGCGAAGCCCTTTGGCAGGGCACAGTCCCCGTTCACCAGTACCAGCCGCCAGTCGTCCTGATACCGGGGCGAACGGAGAAAAGAAAACACGGATGAGCCGCCGCTTCCGACCCGTGTCATCCCGCAGAAGGCGGCGGCGACGAGAATCAGGGCGACCACCGCCGATACCAATAGGATTTTCCTCCCTGTCCGTTTGTTTTTCATATTTTCAGTCCTTTCTGTATCGCAGATTGCCGAGGCGTTGTTCATTCGTCAGCAACTCGGCTTTCCCACTTGATGGATTCGCACAAATTGTGAATTTATCGAAATGTTTTGTTTTATGCACGAATCTTGCCCATGGCGGTAGCGCGGCACCTCAGTGCCGCTGCGAGGGAAAAGTTGCATCACGTAGCACGGCGTATCACGCCGTCTAGCGGCTCGGTCGGTGCTTCTGCCTTCGGCAGAGGTCTCCACCGGAGACCCGCACCGTCTGGCGGCTTCCCATGATAAATTGTTGTCCCCTGCGTTAAACCTTATTGGATTCGTTCTTCACAACAATTCAGTTATCTTTAATCGAACTCTCCAGACGGCGCAATGCGCCGTGCTACCATAGTTGTTTAAGCAAAGAGCGGCACTGAGGTGCCGCGCTACAAAAAAATCCCCCGCTATGCCTATATGGTAGCACAACGGGGGAGGGTTTGTTTTCGGTTTTTATCAAGGGGAACTGACGTTTTTGTGACGAAATTCTTACGATTTTCTGACGGGCAGGGTGACGGTGAAGCGGACCGTCCCGTTTTCGCTTTTTGCGGTGATCGTGCCGCCCTGCGCTTCCGTGAGCTGACGGGCGATAGCAAGGCCCAGGCCGCTGCCGCCTGTGTCGCTGCCACGGGCGGCGTCCAGCCGGTAGAACCGCTCAAAAATGCGTTCCAGCTTTTCCGGCGGAATGGTCCGGCAGCGGTTCTCCGTCACGATTTTCACGGTCTCCCCTTCCCGCGTCAGGGTCAGGGTGATAACGGAATCCGGATAGCTGTAATTGACCGCGTTGCGCAGCAGGTTGTCAATGATGCGTTCCGTCTTTTCCACGTCGCAGAAGCAGCGGACCTCCGGGGCGATGTCCGTCTCGATCCGCAGGTGCTTTTCCGCCAGCAGCGGCAGGAATTCAGAGGCAAGCTGTTCCAGCATCCGGGACAGGTTCACGTCCTCCGGCGACAGCTCCACCGAG
>CAMVNL010000433.1 GCA_947168785.1 uncultured Clostridia bacterium
TCAACTTTTAACTTTCAACTCTCAACTTTTTTGTCGCGCCAACGGCGCGACAAACTCTAATTTTACTGCGTCACCCGGAAGGTCTGCGGGGCGGCGGCTGCGGGAACGACGAACGAAAAGCTGTACGTTCCGTCGGCCTCCACGCGGATCTCATAGCCGTCGTAGCCGTGGACGGAGGCGATGGCATAAGGCGCCCAGCCGTCCTCCGTCTTTACCGAGATCTGCGGCGCTTTCAGGGAGGTGAAGCCCTTCACCGTCACCGCCGCGTTGTTGCGGCCGCCGGAAAGGGTGAATTCCGCCTCGCCGTTTGCCGCCTGCACGGTGGGGATGAATGCGTCCGCCGCGACCGCGCCGGTCTGGGCCGTCACGGCAAAGGGGTTCAGAACGCTGTCTTCCCGCACGGCCCGGGCGTTGGCGTCGTCCGTCTCGCGGCCGGTGCCCCAGGGCAGCAGGATCATGTCGATCTCGATGCTGTCACCCTTGCGGAAGGAAAGCGTCTTCGCGTCCAGCGTCAGGCTGCCGGAGGTAGCTGGCGCCGTCGGGTTCTCACGGAAAGCGAAGGGAACGTCCAGCGGCTTTCCATGGGAAACGATGCGGCTGTTTTTGACAATCAGGGCAAAGTCGCTGCCGAAGGATTCATCCAGATAATGCGCCGTTTCCGCCGTCACGCTGTAGAAGCCAAAATAGGGACTTTCACTGCCTAACGTATGGTACACGGGGCTGTTTCCGACGGCCACGTCAGAGGATACAAACTCGTTGGACTCGTTCAGCCAGCCGACCTTGTTGAAATTCACGAACCGGCCGTCGAAATAGAACAGGTCGAAATCCCGGCGAAAATTCAGATAGGTCACGCTGCCGGTGAAATCCACCTTCAGCGTATAATAGGTGCGGTTTTCATCGGTCTGGGGCATCTCCACGTGGCGCAGCGTATAGACGTACTTGCCGCCCTCGTCGGTGTACCAGTCCGTCACGTCCGCATAAATCGGCCCGCAGGAGGCGATCTCGCTGCCGGCAAACTCGCTGAGTTGCGTGTCCTTCAGTCCCTGATGGGTCATGAATTTCAGGATGCCCACGGAATTGAACTGGGGCTGGCCGCTCCACATGACGCCGCTGCGCCCACGGAAATCCGGCAGGGTCCAGCCGTCCTTCCAGTCGGTAAAGTACGGGGCGATGCAGTTGGATTCCGTGACGCCGGTGGAAAGATGGTAATAAGACGTGAAGAATTCGATGGAGGACAGCTGCTTGAGGGGATAGTTGCCCCAGTTCTGATAGAGGTTGAGCAGCTTGACGGTGACGCGCTCCCCTTCCGGCGCGGCCAGCGGGAAGAAGCTGTCGCCGTACTGATAATCCTTGACGCTGTAGAAGGGCTCGCCGCCGTCCCCCTGAAAGTTTTTACAGACCTCCACGTCCACAGGCAGCAGCGTGTCAGAATCGTCCAGCAGCGCCGCGGCCTCCAGACAGCCGTTGCTGCCGTTGGCGCGGAAATAAACCTTGCGGCCGTCGCCGTTCTCCACGGTCAGCGGCACGGTAAAGCGCAGATCGGGATTTTGGTAGGCGGTGTTGAAGTCGGTGCCGTCCATGGCGATCAGGTACGCGCCACGCAGCGCCTCATAACCAATAAAGGCGGCGTTGGCGTCGTTCTCGCCGACGGTCACGGTCAGGGGATTGCGCTCTTCATAGGCGGCCCGTTCCACGCCCTCAAAGGAATGGGTTTCATCCGTATAGATACGGAAGCCGAAGGTCACGGCGTTCAGATCATAGCCGCCGTTCTCCTCATTGTCGTTGAGACCTGTGCCGGGCGTGTAGGCGGCGTACTGGGTCACGACGTAATCGCCGCCGCATTTTTTCACCGTCAGCCTCTGCGTGGAGCCGTCGGAGGGTACGATAAAGCCCACGACGCCCACGCCGCGGATATCGAACGCGACGTATTCCACAGAAGAATCATCCGCGCAGGGCTTGTCATGAACGCCGTCCTTGTCCCTGATGGCAAGGTCGGCCACCTTGATCGCCGGAATGCGGATCTCGCTGCCGAACTCCTTCAGGTCCGTGGTGGGGACGGAGGAATAGAGCGAATACTGGGCGAACAGCCGGTCGCCGTAGAGGTGGAAGGCCTTATCCACCCGGAAACCGCCGTCTTCCAGCTCCCGCACGTGGCATTCATAGTAATACTCCCCCAGACGGATGGTGTTGACCCGGCCGGTGGCCTTGGACGTTTCAAAATACCGGCGACTGCCGTCAGCGCCCACGTAGAAGCTTTCAAAGGTATCAGCCACATAGACCGCGCCGTCGGGCGAGGCCAGCGTGGCGGTCTTTACTTTACCGGTCAGCCGGTGGGTGAGCACGACGTTTTGATTGCTCATCCGGTAGGCGCTGCGCAGGTTATCCGTATAGATCCCCTGGGCGGCGTTTTTGACGGCGTATGCGTATTCAATGGTATCCGCAAGAGCGGTTTCTTCCCGGTTGATCAGCGCCATCGGCGCGCTTCCCGTTCCTTCCGGCGCCAGCCGGTTCAGCGTGGCGGGGGT
>CAMVNL010000434.1 GCA_947168785.1 uncultured Clostridia bacterium
CGCGGCACCTCAGTGCCGCTCTTGACAAAAGTAACTTTTGAAACGGATTTTGGAATTATCTGCCGTTTTCTCTTACATAATGAGCGTTAAGGCAACGATTTATAAAAGTTGTTTGTGCTTATAGCGGCACTGAGGATGATTCCCCCGCAGTGCGGGGGAAATGTCGCAACGCGACAAAGGGGGACGGCGCCGTCAGCGCGCGCTACCGCATGGGTCAACATCTCGACGAACTCCCAATTTATCTCGTCAGCCTCCTGATCCACCGGAACCGGTTGACCTTCACCACCGCCACGAAGCACTTGGCGATCTGGTCCGCCTTCAGGATGAAGAAGGTGACGGGGATCGGCCAGTGGAAAACAAAGGCGGACAGGAAGGATAGGGGCAGCACCAGCCCCCACATGAAGATCAGGTCGTTGAACAGCACGAAGCGGGTGTCGCCGCCGCCGGAAACGATGCCCACCAAGCACGGCGCCTCATAGGCGGAGCCGATGACCGTCACCGCCAGAATGTTGATGAACGCGGCAGCCAGCGCCCGGGTCTCCTCCGTGACGCTGTAAAGGCCGAGAATAGAGCTTTTCAGCGCCAGCAGCAGCCCGGCGGAAAGCACGCCGATGATCAGGTACATGATCTGTAATTTTTTGGTGTATTTTTTGACCCGGGGAATATCGTCCTCCCCCACGGTCTTGCCGATCAAAACGCTTGACGCGGTGCCGGAGGAGCCGTAGAGCACCGCCACCACCTGAAACACCGGGGCCGAGATGGCGTTGGCGCCGATGGCAGCCGCCCCCAGCCGCCCGATGATGGCGGTCTGCACGGACATGGCCACGCCCCAGGAGCCGCCGCTGCCGATCAGCGGCAGACCTGCCTTGACGAAGTCCCGCACGTAGTCCTTCTCCGGCCGGAGGGCGTCCGCCATCTTCAGCCGCACCTTTTTGTCCATGAAAAAGACGTAGACGGCCACGGCGATCAGCTCCACCACCCGGGCGGCGAAGGTGGCCCACGCCGCGCCGACGGCACCCATCTCCGGGAAGCCCGCCTTGCCGAAAATCAGCAGATAGTTGAGGCTGATATTCACCACCAGCGCCAGCAGGGAGGTGATGAAACCGATTTTGACGCTCTCCACGCTGCGCATCAGGGCGATCAGCAGGTTGGAGACGGCGAAGATCAGGTAGGTCCAGCCCATGATGCGGATATATTCCGCCCCGGCTTCCACAATGGCCGCCTCGTTGGAAAGGATCCCCAGCACGGCCGTGGGGGCGATCAGCACCGCCGCCGCCAGCGTTCCGCTGATGAGCACCCCCGCCCACAGGGCCGCGGCGTAGACCTTGCGGATGGGCTCCGTCTGCTGCTTGCCCCAGTACTGGGAGGCGATCACCACCAGCCCGTTGCTCACGCCGTTGACAAGGCATTGCAGCAGGAACTGGATCTGATTGGCCAGGCTCACGCCGCTCATGGCGGTCTCGCTGTAAGAGCCCAGCATGATGCTGTCCGCCAGATTGACGCTGAATACGATCAGGCTTTGCAGCGCCACCACGGCGAAGAGGCTGAAAAAGGTCTTGTAAAAATAACGGTCAAAGCTTTTTTTCATATTGATGCTTCCCCAAACGATTCCGTCGGCTGTAAAACTCTTTTACATTATAACCATTTTCCGTCCTTTTTCAACCGATATTTTTTGAAATTCTTCCGAGTTGTCGTGAAAAGATAAATATTTATCGAAAAACGATAAAAATAGATTGACAAACAGAAAAAGCCGTTGTATAATGCAGCCAAAGACAAAGAGAGACGGGAAAGGATCTGATCGATATGAAAAAACGGCAAATTTCCGCGGCGCTGTCGCTGATCATCTGCGCGGCCTCCGCCGTGCTGCTGCTGGCGTGGCTGTTCACGTTTCCGCGGTTTTTCAACTGGTTTTATCTGGCCTATCACGGCATTGCGGAAAATCCCTACACCCAGGCGGTGCAAAAACTGGTGATCGGCGCGTTTTACGGCTGCGCTCCCTTCGCCGCCGCGTCGCTGTACTGCCTGATCCGGCTGCTGCTGAACATTCTGAAGGACCGGGTCTTTATCGCCGGAAACGTCATGTACGTGCGGCTGGTGTCCCTGTTCTGCTACGCGGTGGCGGTCATTACGCTGGTCACGGGCCTGCGGTATTTCCCGCTGCTCATCATCTGCTTTGCCACGGGCACGGTTGGCACGCTGCTGCTGGTGATGAAAAACCTGCTGCGCAGCGCCGTGGAGCTGAAGGAAGAAAACGAGCTGACGATTTGAGGGGAAAAGCAATGATTACGGTGAATCTGGACGTGATGCTGGCCCGGCGGAAGATGTCCTCCGGCGAGCTGGCGGAAAAAATCGGGATCACGCAGGCCAACCTGTCAATCCTGAAAACGGGCAAGGCGAAGGCGGTGCGGTTTTCCACGCTGGAGGCCATCTGCCGGGCGCTGGACTGCCAGCCCGGCGACATTCTGGAATTTACGGAGGACGAACGTCATGAGTGAAGCTTTTGAAAACAATCCCGCGCGGG
>CAMVNL010000435.1 GCA_947168785.1 uncultured Clostridia bacterium
CCGCCTTCACGGTGTTCTGCATCAGCATGGCCACGGTCATGGGACCCACGCCGCCGGGCACGGGGGTAATGTAAGAAGCGACCTCCGCCACCTCGGCAAATTCCGCGTCGCCCACCAGCGTTTTATCCGGCAGGCGGTTGATGCCCACGTCCAGCACCACGGCGCCGGGTTTGACCATATCGGCGGTGAGAAAGTGCGGTTTTCCCACAGAGGCAACGATGATATCCGCCTGCAGCAAGATCTCCTTCAGGTTCCGCGTTTTGGAGTGGCACACCGTCACGGTGGCGTTCTCCCGCTGCATGAGAATGGCGGCGGGCTTGCCCACGATGTTGCTGCGGCCGATCACCACGCACCGCTTGCCCTCGATGGGGATGTTTTCATATTTCAGCATCTCGATCAGCCCCGCGGGGGTACAGGGCAGAAATCCATCGCCGCCGGTAAGCATTTTCCCCACGTTCACCGGATGGAAGCCGTCCACATCCTTCTCGGGAGAAATGGCCTCAATGACCTTTTCTTCGCTGATGTGCCCCGGCAGGGGCAGCTGGCACAGAATGCCGTCCACCGCATCGTCCCGGTTCAGGGTGCCGATCAGATCCAGCAATTCCCGTTCAGAGGTCAGTTCCGGCAGGGCGTATTCCAGCGACGTGATGCCGCAGGCCTCGCAGGCCTTTTTTTTGTTGTTGACATACACTTTTGAAGCCGGATTCTCCCCCACGATGATCACCGCGAGACACGGTCTGCGGCCGAGGATTTGGGCGACCTGCGCCGCCTCTTTCCCGGCCCGTTCTTTGATATAGGCGGAAATCACCTTTCCGTCGATGCGTTTTGCAGCCATTCTGAATTTCCTTTCTTTCGCGCGTTCCTCTGCCGGCGGCAGGCGGAACGCCGCGTTCTGTTATACGCCCAGCAGCGCTCGCAGGGCGGCGACGGAAGGGACGATGGTCTCCCCTCCCGCTTCGATCAGCTGTTCTTCCGACCGGAAGCCCCACGCCACGCACACACAGGGCAGACCGGCGTTTTTCGCAGTGGCGATATCCACCTCGGAATCGCCGATATAGACAGCCTCGTCACGGGCCGCATGCAGCTGCTTCAGCGCTTCGTTCACCGCGTCCGGGGCGGGCTTTCTTCTGACGCCTTCCCGCTCCCCCACGGCGAAATCGAACAACCCCGGAAAAAAGCGTTCCACCAGCTCCTGCACGGCGAAATCCGCCTTATTGGAGACCACGGCGGTCTTCTTCCCCGCAGCCCGCAGCGAAGCGACCAGTTCGGGGATCCCCTCATAGGGTCGGGTTTTGTCAAGGCAATGTACCTCGTAATAGGCCTTAAAATCGGCGAACATGGCGTCCACCGTTTCCGCCGGGACGGTCTCCCCCGCCCCCAGTTCGATGAGCCGCCGGATGCCGTTGCCGAGGAACGCGGCAGTCTCCGCCACGCTGCGCAGCGGCAGGCCGTATTTTTTCAGCACGAAATTCAGCGAACCGTTCAGGTCTTCCACCGTGTTCAGGATCGTGCCGTCAAGGTCGAATAAGATCGTAGTATATTTCATGTTATTTATCAGGCAATAGGCAATAGGATTCTAAAATCTGAGAACTAAGTACGCAATAACTGTTCTTCGCTGAAAGCGGCCGCCGATCCTTCGGCGGCCGCTGATCGGTATCACATTACTTCTTCTCTTCCCAGCCCTCGAAGATCTCGTCGAACTGGTAGACGTTATGCTCATCCTTGGTGTGGTTGGTGTACCAGACCTGCGCAAAGAAGGGATTGGTCTTGGCGATCTCGTCGTAGTTCCAGGTCTTCTCCGGCAGATAGCACTCGGGGCACCAGTGGCCGCCCAGCAGCACAAGATTGGGGCTGGCCTCAAACTCCGCGCCGCAGCAGCCGCACTTCCATTTGAGCTTTGTCATCAGGTCGCCTTTTTTCATCTTTTTGCTGAGGCATTCGCCGCCGCGGAAGGCCGCCGCCTGCTTCATATCCTCGATATCCAGCTCGCTCTTGGGCTTGCTCTCGTCATAGCCGTGGTCCAGCAGGTAATCCTTGGCCGCGGAATTGCGCTTGTCGGGGCTTTCCAGTTGGAAGTTCTCCCAACTGGAGGGGATCATACAGTAATCCTCATGGGAGCCGTAGTAGGCGGACATTCTGACGGGGTCCTTGGTCCTGACCCAGTCCAGCGTGCCCCACTTGGGCGTCTGGGCGATCTTCTTCATGAAGGGCTTGGCCGCCGCGCCGATGAGCTTTTTGGCGGGGATGTACTTCGGGATGCGGTAGTAGAACTCCACCTGATTGGCCAGATGGTCGAAATAATCCTTTACGGGCATATTGGCGCGGAAATGAAGATACTCCTCCAGCAGGTCGCCGTCGGCGTAATACTGACCGTGGAAGTTCTTGGTGGTGAACCAGTTGGGATCAAACAGGGTCTTGGGGGAACCGAGGCCGATGCAGCCCAGCAGCAGCTCTTCAAACTCGAAGTTGGTCAGGCGGTACTGCTCGCCGGAACCGATGTTGT